>DASWAK010000059.1:0-6155 GCA_036391175.1 Pseudolabrys sp. | reverse complement strand
ATGTGGCCCGTGCACACCTGGCTGCCCGATGCGCACGTCGAGGCGCCGACAGCGGGCTCCGTTATTCTCGCCGCCATACTCTTGAAGATGGGTGGCTACGGCTTCTTAAGGTTCTCGCTGCCGATGTTCCCGGCAGCCAGTCATGAATTTGCACCATTGATTTTCACGCTCTCGGTCGTCGCCATCATCTACACCTCGCTGGTGGCTCTGATGCAGGAGGATGTGAAGAAGTTGATCGCCTATTCCTCGGTCGCACATATGGGCTTCGTTACCATGGGGATCTTTGCCGCGACCGCGCAAGGGGTCGCCGGCGGCATTTTTCAGATGATTTCGCACGGCATCGTTTCCGGTGCGCTATTCCTTTGCGTCGGCGTGGTCTACGACCGCATGCACACGCGCGAGATCGCCGCCTATGGCGGCCTGGTCAACCGTATGCCCCTCTATGCCTTTGTGTTCATGGTGTTCACGCTTGCCAACGTCGGCCTGCCGGGGACATCCGGCTTCATCGGCGAATTCTTGTCATTGATCGGCACCTTCAGGGTCAACATGCCGGTCGCGACCCTTGCAGCGCTCGGCGTCATTCTGTCGGCGGCTTATGCGCTGTGGCTCTACAGAAAGATGATCTTCGGCAATTTGAAGCCGTCGCTCGAGGGGATTCGCGACATTGGCTGGCGCGAAACGGTCATCTTTGCGCCGCTGGTCGTGCTTACCATTCTGTTCGGCATTGTGCCCAAACCGGTGCTCGATATGTCGGCGGCTTCGGTCGCCCAGTTGCTCGACAACTACAATCACGCTATCGCTGCGGCCAAGACGGCCGCGGCGAACCATTCCGCATCATCCCTGGGCGTGGGCGAAGAACTGGCGCAGATCCAACGCGCCGGGAGCGTTGCGCGATGAATCAGCTGCCCGGCCTGCAAGATCTGATGCCACTGCTGCCGGAACTGGTGCTGGCCTGCGGCGCCATGTTGATGCTGATGGTTGGCGTAATGATCGGCGAACGAAGCTCGGCATTCGTCAATAGCTGGTGTGTCATCGTGCTGGTCGCGGTCGGCGCCGCTCTTGCCTGGGTGCCGCCTGGTCCGCATGCCATGTTCGGCGGAAGTTTCCTGGTCGACGATTATGCGCGCTTTCTCAAGATACTCACGCTGGTCGGCTCCGGTGGTGCGCTCGTGCTATCGCTCGACTATCTCACGCTCGAGAAGCAGCAGAAATTCGAATACGGTGCCCTGTTCCTGCTCGCGACGCTCGGCATGTTGATGCTGATCTCGGCCTCGGACCTGATCGCGCTTTATCTCGGCCTCGAGCTGATGAGTTTGCCGCTTTACGTGATCGCAGCATCCAATCGTGAAAACCTAAAGTCGACCGAAGCGGGCCTCAAATATTTCGTGCTGGGCGCGCTTTCATCCGGCATGTTGCTCTACGGCGCCTCGCTGATCTACGGCTTCACCGGCACCATCAATTTTTCCGGCATTGCCAAGGCGACGCAGGGCGGCGCTAGCCTTGGGCTGATCTTTGGCCTCGTGTTCCTGTTTGTGGGCTTCTGTTTCAAGATTTCCGCGGTACCGTTCCACATGTGGACGCCGGATGTCTATGAGGGGGCACCGACGCCGGTCACCGCTTTCTTTGCCGCTGCGCCCAAGGTCGCCGGCATCGCCATCTTTGCGCGAGCGGCGGTCGTAGCATTTCCGGGCATCACCCACGAATGGCAGCAGATCGTGGTGTTCGTTTCGATCGCCTCGATGGCGCTCGGCGCCTTCGCTGCAATCGGACAGCGCAACATTAAACGGCTGATGGCATATTCCTCCATCGGTCACATGGGCTTCGCGTTGGTCGGTCTCGCCGCCGGCACGGCCGAGGGCGTGCAGGGCGTGCTCGTCTATATGAGCATTTACGTCGCGATGACGCTCGGCACCTTCGCGGTGATCTTGAGCATGCGACGCGAGGGAAAGCTGGTTGAAAACATCAGCGACCTTGCCGGCCTCTCGCGTACGCATCCGACGATGGCGTTTTTTTTGGCGGTGCTGTTGTTCTCGCTTGCCGGCATTCCGCCGCTCGCCGGCTTCTTTGCCAAGTATTTCGTGTTCCTCGCCGCCATCAAAGCTGGGCTCTTTACGCTCGCAGTCATTGGCGTGCTCAGTAGCGTGGTCGGCGCCTACTACTATCTGGCGATCGTGAAGATTATGTATTTCGACGAACCAGTGCAGGGCTTCCAGCGCATGCCGATGCTGTTGCGTTTGATCCTCGGGGTCTCGGGGCTCGCCAATATGCTGTTTTTTGCCTATCCGGCGCCGCTTGTGGGCGCAGCAACGGTGGCGGCGAAGTCCTTGTTCTGAATGAACCGCGAAGCCACGGGCCTGGCGGGGGTCCGGCACATTGCCTACGAGACGCTCGGCTCGACCAACGCCGAGGCGTTGGCGCTTGCGCGCGCCGGCGAACGCGGGCCGTTGTGGATCACCGCCACGACCCAGAGCGCCGGCCGCGGCCGCCGCGGCAGTCCATGGGTATCGCCATCAGGCAATCTCTACGCCACGCTGTTACTGACCGAGCCGTCACTGCCCCCTCAGGCGCCGCAATTGTCTTTTGTGGCGGCGCTTGCGGTGCATGATGCGGTAGCCACCTGTGCGCCGCAACTCGGCCCCCTGTTGAAAGTAAAATGGCCGAATGACTTGCTCATTGGGCAAGCCAAAGTTGCTGGCATTCTGATCGAGGGCGAGAGCGAGCCGGTCTTCGCTGTCGCGATCGGTACCGGCGTCAATTGTGCAACGCATCCGAGCGACACGAGCTATCCCGCGACCAATCTTGCCGCTACGGGTGCTCTGGTCGTGCCCGATGCGCTGTTTGCGGCGCTATCGGTGCGCATGGCGCAGCGTCTTGCACAATGGAATCGCGGGCAAGGCTTCGCCGCTATACGCGGGGACTGGCTCAAGCGCGCGGCCGGTCTTGGCGAAAAGCTGCAGGTTCGATTGCGCGAGCGGGAGCTTTCGGGGCGCTTTGAGGGCCTCGATGAAGCCGGCCGTCTGTTGCTGAAGCAGGGCGGCGACCTATCAACGGTCACCGCCGGCGAAGTCTTCGGCTTCGGTGAGCGCTGATCATGGCGACGCAACAAAAACTGGTGTTCGCGCCGCTGGGCGGTGTCGGCGAGATCGGCATGAACCTGTCGATCTATGGCGTCGGCGATGAGCGCCGCCGCAGCTGGCTCGCGGTCGACCTCGGCGTGTCGTTCGCGGCAGAAGAACATTTGCCCGGCGTCGATCTGATTCTGCCCGACATTCGCTATCTGGTCGAAGAACGCAAGAATTTCGCCGGGCTGGTACTCACCCACGCCCATGAAGATCATTTCGGCGCGCTGCTCGACCTGTGGCCGCAACTGAAGCTACCGATCTACGCCACACCGTTCACGGCCGCCCTGTTGGAAGCGAAATGCGAGAGTGAGCCCGGCGCGCCCAAAATCCCCGTCAATATCGTCGCACTTGGGAGCCGATTCAATGTCGGGCCGTTCGATGTCGAGTTGGTCACCATGGCGCATTCGATTCCTGAATCGAACGCGTTGGTCATCCGCACAGCCTTCGGCACCGTTTTGCACACCGGTGATTGGAAAATCGACCCCACACCGATTCTGCGCGATCCAACCGACGAGAAAAAATTGCGTGCACTGGGCGAGGAGGGGTGTCTTGCGCTGGTGGGTGATTCTACCAACGCGGTGCGCGAGGGCCGTTCGCCGTCTGAGGCCGACGTTGCCAAAACGATCACCGAGCTCATCAAAAACGCCCGCGGGCGGGTGGCCGTGACGACCTTTGCGTCCAATGTCGCACGCCTGCGTGCAGTCGCCGATGCCGCCAGGGTCGCCGACCGTGAGGTGGTGGTTATTGGCCGCGCCATGGACCGCATTGTGCAGATCGCGCGCGAGACCGGCTATCTCGAAGGCGTGCAGGATTTCCGGCCCGCCGACGCCTATGGCTACTTGCCCCCGAACAAGGTCGTGGCGCTCTGCACCGGCAGTCAGGGAGAGCCGCGCGCGGCGCTGTCGCGCATCGCCGAGGATCAGCACCCCGAGGTTACGTTTTCGCACGGAGACATGGTGATCTATTCCGCGCGCACTATTCCCGGCAACGAGAAAGCAGTAGGCCGCGTCATGAATCTGCTGATCGAGCAGGGCATCGATGTGATCACCGATCGCACGCATCTGGTGCACGTGTCGGGTCACCCGCGGCGAGCCGAGCTCGAAGAACTGATCGGCTGGGTCAAGCCGAAGATCCTCATCCCCGTTCATGGCGAGGCGCTGCATCTGCATGAGCACGCTGCGCTCGCCCGCCGCTGTGGCGTCCGCGAGGTCGTGCAGTGTCGTAATGGCGATTTGGTACAGCTGTCGCCACAGGCGCGCATTGTCGATGAGGTGCCGGCCGGACGAATATACAAGGATGGCACTCTTCTGGTCGAAGCCGAGGCCCGCACAGTTGCCGACCGCCGACGGCTGAGTTTCGCCGGCGCCGTTTCTGTCGCGCTTGCCATGACCGATAGGGGTGAAATGGTAGACGATCCATCCCTTGATCTGATTGGAATTCCGGAACGCGACCGCGAGGGTGGGGCCATGTACGAAGCTGTGCGAGATGCGGTCATCGAAACCTTCGAGTCACTGCCGCGCGGCCGTAGGCGCGATCCCGATTCCGTCGCGGAAGCACTGCGGCGCGCCGTCCGCGCCGCCGTTGCCGAGCGCTGGGGGAAGAAGCCGATGTGCCATGTGCATGTCTTGACGGTATGATGTTGAGTACTTTTTCCGGGCGCAGCGCTGCACGCCGCACATCGGATGCTTCCGACTTACGGCATACTAAATTCGAGGTCTGTGTGACGCGCTGCAGACCCCGGGAACGCGGTATTGTGAAACGGTTCCGGATCTGCGGTCTACCGCTGGCGCGCTTCACCGCGTCCGGGACAAGAGGGGAGTCATGATCGGCCGTCTCAATCATGTCGCCATTGCGGTGCGCGATATCGCAAAGGCTTCCAAGGTCTATCGTGACACCTTGGGCGCGGCGGTTTCGCCGAAGGTTCCGCAGCCCGAGCACGGCGTCTCAACGGTATTCATTACCTTGCCTAACACTAAAATCGAACTGCTAGAACCGCTCGGGGAGAATTCGCCGATCGTCAAGTTCCTCGAGAAGAACCCAGACGGCGGCATCCATCACGTCTGCTACGAGGTGCCCGACATCCGCGCTGCCCGGGATACACTCAAGGCGCAAGGTGCGCGTGTGCTCGGCGATGGCGAGCCAAAAATTGGCGCCCACGGAAAGCCCGTTCTATTTCTCCATCCGAAGGACTTTTGCGGCACGCTGGTCGAGTTGGAGCAGGCGTAGGGCTATGCGCATGTTTCGACCTACCGTACTTTTTTGTTAGGCGCGTAATTGTCAATGAGCACGACCACCGTCATCGCGATCTACTTTTTGATTTGGTGGGTGACGCTTTTTGCCGTGCTGCCCTGGGGTGTGCACAATCAAGAAGAAAGCGGTGACGTTACGCCGGGCACCGATCCGGGAGCGCCCGCGATACATCGGGTCTGGAGTAAACTTGGCTGGACCACACTGGTCGCTACCGTGATTTTCGGAATGTTATATTTGGCCTACACGCGAGGCCTTATTCCGTACGATCTGCTGATGGCGATTTCCAGTCCGCCGCGCCGTTAGTCAGGCTTACATGATGGTCGGCGAAAAAAGAGAGCAGGGCGCGAAGCCCTGCTCGTCGCTTTAATAAAGTCCCTCCCCGAGATTGGTTATTTTTCGGGGCGGCGGCGGGTTACCGCGCCAGGACTTGCTTACCTCCCAAGACTTGGACCGCAAGTTTGAAACCGGTTTGCACCCGGTCTCCGTTCGTCAGAAGGACGCTAGCCGATCGTCCGCTTGAACGGGCCGCCACCAAGCGGCCAAACGCAAATAGGATGTTGAGCGAGATTGCACGTCTAGCTGCCCGGCGCCGGCGGGATCGAGAGCAAGGCGCACCTCCTTTGCAGCCAGCGGTGGTGCGGCGGCGCTGCACAGATTGCCGTAGTCGCACGTGTGCCGGCGTAAGTGGGCCGTTGACCGGTGCTGTTCGGCAGCTGGCGATGTTTCGCTGAGACAGATGACCGCGACCAGGTCGATGGCGGGAGCCGCGGTGAGCGGGGTAAC
>DASWAK010000058.1:0-1913 GCA_036391175.1 Pseudolabrys sp. | reverse complement strand
TGGCACCGCCTGCAAAACTACTTTCTGCTGTGGCCGTTTAAGCAACGTCCGCTCGCGAGCGCCCAAAAATGAGAGAGCCCCTTCTCCAGATCGACAAGCTTGAAGTCGTCTATAAGCGCGTGATTACTGCCGTGCAGGGTGTGACGCTGTCAGTAGCGAAAAGACAAATCGTCGCCTTGCTTGGTACCAATGGTGCCGGAAAAACCACAACGTTGCGCGCCATTTCTGGCTTTCTCGGCATCGACGATGCACATGTGACCGAAGGCACGATCTCATTCGAAGGCACGCGACTGGAGAACCTGCCACCGCATTACATCACCGGCCGCGGCGTCGTGCTTGTGCCCGAGCGGGAGAAGGTTTTTCCCAATCTTACCGTCGCGGAAAATCTTTCTGTGTCGGTTGCACGCGCCGCTACCGTCGCGGAGCGACGGCATGACGAAGATCGAATTTATTATTTCTTTCCCCGTCTCGCGGACTTGCGTCAACACATAGGCGGGCTGCTCTCCGGCGGAGAGCGGCAAATGATGGCGATTGCAGGCGCATTGATGTGCCGCCCGAAGCTGCTGCTGGTTGATGAACTGTCTCTGGGACTTGCTCCGGTCGTGGTCGAGGATCTCACGCGCCGGCTGATGGCTGTTCGCGATGAAATGGGCATAGCCATTCTGCTGGTCGAGCAAAGCGCCGCGGTCGCGCTCGAAATCGCCGACTATACCTACGTGATGGAAAATGGCCGCATCGTCCTCGACGGCGATCGTGACCGGCTGAAAAGTCATCAGGACGTGCAGGAATTCTATCTCGGTCAGGCCGGCGGCGAGCGCCGATCCTACCGTGACGTCAAGCAATATCGCCGGTCCCGGAGGTGGTATGGCTGAACTCGCGGTCGAGCATTTGAGCTTGCGGTTTGGCGGCCTGACCGTGCTGGACGACGTATCCTTTCGAGCCGAGGCTGGTGAATTATTCGCGCTGATCGGCCCGAATGGCGCCGGCAAGACCAGCGTTCTCAACTGCATCAGCGGCATCTACCGCGGCGTGGGCGCAATCCGCTTCCGCGGCAGCGACATTGCAGGTAAGGTGCCGCACGAAATCGCCCGGCTTGGGCTGGCCCGTACGTTTCAGCATGGCGAGCTGTTTGCGCAAATGAGCGTCCTGGAAAATCTGCTAGCCGGCCGCCACGCGCGTATCACCAGCAATCCGCTTGCCGAAATGCTGTTCCTGCCGAGCGTGCGCCGCGTCGAGATTACGCACCGCGAAGCGGTCGAAAGGATCATCGATGTCGTCGAACTCGAGCGCTATCGCCATGCGCCGGTCGGCGCCTTGCCCTTCGGTGTCCAGAAGATCGTCGGCTTTGCCCGCGCGCTGGCTTTGGGACCGACCGTCATGCTGCTGGATGAACCTTCCGCGGGGCTCAATCGAGAGGAGCGCGAAAACCTCGCCCGCTTCATCCTACGCATCAAGCACGAATTGGAGATGACGATCGTCTGGATTGAACATGACATGCAGATGATCGCCGATCTGGCCGACCGCATCCATGTGCTCGACTACGGGCGCACTATCGCAGAAGGCGCCCCTGCGTCCGTGCTAACCGATCCAGCGGTGCTGGCAGCCTATCTTGGCACCGCCATTACCTGACGAATCGAAGGGCTTCAATTCCATTTTTGGGGTGGGACTTTTTTGGAAAAAACAAAGCATAATCAAAAGCGATTTTTTGTGTTGGCGGGGGCGGAATCGAACCACCGATACCGTGATGTGTCTAACCGGGCACGGATGCTCAATGAGAAAGCACGAATTTGTCTAACGAGTGCATCATACCGTATCGTTGGTTAAACGCAGCGGACCAACTGGCTTTTAATTAGTAGGTCATAGGTTCGAGTCCCATCGCGCTCACCAAAAGTTTAATAAAATCAGGCATTAAG
>DASWAK010000057.1:0-3526 GCA_036391175.1 Pseudolabrys sp. | reverse complement strand
AACGACTCCTTGACCGAATGGCTGCTTGCCACGCTATCGTAGCGTGGGGGATGATGGGCCAAACAGAACAAAGAACAAGTCGAGTTGGGAGGATGATCATGAGCCATAATTGTCGGCATCGATGGCGCCCTACGCTGCTCGTCATTGCGGCAGCATTCTTGTTTGCTGGTAGCGCCAATCCCGAGACGCGCACCGTTCGCATCGCCACTCAGTATGGGATTTCCTATTTGCCGCTGACCATCATGGCAGAAAAGAACCTGCTGGAGGCGGAAGGCAAGAAGCGCGGGCTCGATCTCAAGGTCGATTGGGTGCGCTTCACGGGTGGCCCGCCCATGAACGAAGCACTGATCTCCGGCAATCTCGACTTCGCTTCAGGCGGCGTTGGACCGATGGTCACGATCTGGGCTCGCACCAAGAACAACCTCAAAGTGATGGGTATTACGGCGCTCAATTCGATGCCGCTCTGGCTCAACACCATCAATCCCGACGTCGAGACGATCAAGGATTTCACTGATAAGGACCGCATCGCGCTACCGGCGGTGCGCGTATCAATGCAGGCCATCATTCTGCAGATGGCAGCGGAGAAAGTGTTCGGCAAAGGTCAGGAGCACAAACTCGACGCCTGGACCGTGTCGCTCAGCCATCCGGACGGCCTGGCGCAGATGATGAGCGGCAAATCGGAAATCACGGCCCACTTCACCTCAGCGCCGTTCATGTATCAGGAATTGGCGGAAAAGCACGTACACCGCGTACTCAACAGCTACGATGTGTTCGGCGGCCCGCATACGTTCAACGTGGTGTGGGCTACCGCCAAGCTCTACGAAGGCGAGCCAAAAATTGTGCAGGCCTTCCTTGCCGCGCTGCGTACCGCGATGAAGGAGGTCAATGATGATCCTGCGGGCGCGGCGGCGTTGTGGGTAAAGGCGGACAAATCCAAGCTTACGCCCGCGGAAGCCGAGCAGATTATTCGCGACAAGGACAATACCTGGACGATGACACCGCAGAAGATCATGGACGTCGCAAATTATATGGGGCGCGTAAATATGATCCCGGTGACGCCGGCCAGCTGGAAAGACTTGTTCGTGGCCGATATCCACGACTTGCCTGGAAGCTGACAGTGGTTGCAGGCCATCGCCGATGACTTCCGCACTACTCGAAGTGAACGGAGTGACACTCCAGTACAAGACACCGCGCCATCTGGTGACGGCAACCTACCGGGTGGATTTCTCGGTTTATCAAGGCGATCGCTATGTGATCCTGGGGCCCTCCGGCTGCGGGAAGTCAACTCTGCTGAAGGCGGTCGGCGGGTTCATGCTGCCAGCCGAAGGGTCGATGCGCATCCACGGGCGGGAGATCGAGTCACCCGGGCCCGACCGCATGATGGTATTTCAGGAATTTGAACAATTGATGCCCTGGAAAACCGTCTATCAGAATGTGCTTTTTCCGATGAAGGTGACAAAGAAATTCACCTCGGCGGAAGCGGTGGTGCGCGCTGACACCGTCATCGAAAAGGTCGGTCTCACCAAGTTCCGCGACATCTATCCGCATATGTTATCCGGCGGCATGAAGATGCGGGTGGCAATCGCGCGGGCGATGGCGCTGGAACCCGATATTCTGCTCATGGACGAGCCATTTGCCGCGCTTGATGCTCTCACCCGGCACACAATGCAGCAGGAATTACTGTCACTGTGGGATCAATTGGGTTTTACGGTGCTGTTCGTGACGCATTCGATCGAGGAAGCGATCGTCATCGGTTCGCGGATTCTGGTGCTGTCACCACATCCCGGCCGCGTACGCGCCGAGCTCAATGCCGACGGGCTCGACCATAACAGCATTGGCAGCCCCGAGTTCGGCGTACTGTCGAAGCGCATACACACTTTGTTATTCGGCGAGGGACATCATCTTAACGCTCGGGAGGAAATCCGGGCGTGAACGCAGACCCGCAGCAAAAGCTGACGCGAGCGCCCCGCCCCGAATTCGAGGCTGAGCTAGCCGACGCAACCGCGATCGGGGATGTCGAACGCCCGCTCACCGTCGTCGAGCGTATCGTCAATAGCGAGGCGGTACAGCGTCTGACGATCCTCGTAGTCCTTATCGTCGTCTGGGAACTCTACGCGCGCTGGCTCAATAATGACTTACTGTTCCCGACCTTTACTGAAACGATAAAGACATTCTCGAAGGACATCGCCAACGGGGTGCTCGTTGACCGCACGATTACGTCTCTGCGCACACTTGCGATCGGCTATGCGTTGGGCCTCGCACTGGCAGCCGTGCTCACCACTTTCGCGGTGGCGACCAACGCTGGTACGCGCATCCTGTCTACGCTGACCGCTATGTTCAATCCGCTGCCCGCGATCGCACTTTTGCCACTGGCGTTGATCTGGTTCGGACTCGGCACGCCATCGTTGGTGTTCGTGATTATTCATTCGGTGCTATGGGCGGTGGCACTCAATACTATGATTGGATTCCGCAGCGTGCCGGAAACCCTGCGTATGAGTGGCCGGAATGTCGGGCTGAAAGGTGCGCGTTACGTCGGCCTCATTTTGATTCCGGCAGCATTCCCGTCGATTCTCGCCGGCCTCAAGATCGGCTGGGCATTCGCCTGGCGCACGCTGGTCGCCGCCGAGCTGGTGTTCGGCGTCTCGGCACGATCGGGCGGCATTGGCTGGTACATTTTCGAAGCGCGCAACGATCTCGACACCGCAACGGTCTTCTCCGGACTGCTTGCTGTGATCCTTATCGGTCTGGTCGTCGAGTCGGTGATCTTTCGTGCCGTTGAAGGACGCACGGTCAATCTCTGGGGCATGCAGCGGTAGCTAGCGCGACGCCTGCAAAGCCTTGGTGGCACGGATAACCGAGGTATCGGCCAATGAAGGCGTCAGCTGAAATCCAAGTTCTGTGCTCATGTTGAGCAGCCGGGGCCGGCCCGCGGGGAAGATCATCACGGCCTGACGCACCCCCT
Organism: Pseudolabrys sp.; assembly: GCA_036391175.1. Lineage (GTDB taxonomy): Bacteria > Pseudomonadota > Alphaproteobacteria > Rhizobiales > Xanthobacteraceae > Pseudolabrys. Next base: position 564 of record DASWAK010000057.1, on the reverse strand, counting down.
GGATCGCAATTGCCTGCAAAAGGGTCTGCAACAGCCGCGTCGCCAGACCTTTCTCGCGCAGGTCGCTGCGAATGATGACCGCACATTCGGCCGACTCGAACTCCGGATCGGCAGTCGAGCGCGCGAGCCCAGCCATCCGATCACCTTCCCAGGCCACCATGGTCATCTCGCGGTCATAGTCGATCTGACTGAGGCGAGCCGCGGTCTCATGCGTGCGGTCGCGCAGCGGCGCGAACGCGGCGTGCCAAAGGTCGCGCGCGTCGACTTCATCGGCAAAGCGGCGCAGCGCCGGTTCGTCTTCCGGCTTGATTGGCCGTGCGACGAAAGATTGTCCCGCAACCGTGCGAAGCTCGCTTTCCAGCTGCTGCGGATAGGGGCGGATGGCGAGCCGCGATTGGGCCGAAGCCGCTGTGACCTGCACGTGGATACGCGCGTCGACCGCTATCACGCCGCGCGGATCGCACAGCAAGGGATTGATGTCGATTTCGGTGATCTCGGCGTGGTCCGCCACGATCCGGCTCAGTTGCATCAGCACGTTCACAACCCCGTCGATGTCGGCTGCCG
>DASWAK010000056.1:0-12849 GCA_036391175.1 Pseudolabrys sp. | reverse complement strand
GTAGCGCTTCGGGCCAGCGGCGAACCATGGCTGTTTCGCGCACCGCAATCATTGTCGCATCGTCTCCATGCCGTAACAGCGCCTACTGTATCGCAATTATGTCATTCCACAGACTGCAATATCGTGGCGATGCATAATTCTGAGGTGCATTCAAGCGTTGGTGATTGAACGGAGGATATTTTGCGGGCATGGTCCCGCCTCTGCCAAACAATCATCGTTAAAGGACGCCAGCGCCATGCCCTTCACTATGTCCCAAGCTTCCCTGCCGGTCTTCGAAATCAGTCTCAACGCCTTGGCAGCAGTGCTCGACAAGGCAGCGGCCAATGCGGCAGCGAAGAAAATCGATCCATCGGTACTTCTCGGCTGGCGTTTGGCGCCGGACATGTTTGCGCTCGGCCGCCAGGTGCAAGTCGCTTGCGATCAGGCGAAGAACGGCGCTGCGAGGCTCGCCGGCATTGAGCCGCCAAAATTCGAAGACACCGAAGCCACCCTCGACCAGTTCAAGGAACGAATTGCCAAGACCGTCGCTTTCCTCAAGACGCTCGACACCAAGGCGATTGATGCCTCATCCGAGCGTGAGATCACCTTCCCGCTTGGGTCGAACAAGGGCCAGATGAAAGGCGGGGACTATCTCAACCATTTCGTGCTGCCAAATTTCTATTTTCATCTTACCGCTGCCTACGCGGTAGTGCGGAATTTTGGTGCGGAAGTCGGCAAGCGTGACTTCCTCGGCTCGATTCCGATCAAGCGTATCTGAACGACAGCAAGCAAGAAAATTAGGCCCCGGGGACAGATTCCCGGGGCCTCTGCTTTAGAAACCGTAGGCGGCTATTTCAGCCGCTTGGCCGCTTCCTGGGCCAGGCTGACGTCGACGTATTTCTTGATGTCGATCTTCTTTTTCACAAAACCCAGGTCCTCGGTCATGTCGACGTTGCGCTGGAGGGCCTCAACGTTCGGTAGCAAGTTCGGATCGCGATAGGTGTCGGCCTTGGTAAACAGCCAGCCGAACCGCTCCGGCGGCACCTTGGTCACGTTGGAGGCGATCTTGGCCGCCTCATCGTGGTTCTTTGGGTCGAGATACCAGCGCGTGATGCGCAGCATATCTTCCATGAAATCGACCATGGCTGCGCGGTTCTTGTCGATGAACGACTTCCGCGCAGTCCACACGATCATCTGCGTGATCCCGATGGCTTCCCGTTGCTCGAACAGGACTTTGCCTTCCTCCTTAAGTTTGGGATTAAGCGCGAAGGGTAACACGGCCGGAACGAGGTCGGCTTTCTTGTCGAAAAGCACGGCCGGCATGGTCGGCAATGGTGCCTCGATCATCGTGTAGTCGCGCTTTTCCTCGAGGCCATGCTTCTTCAACATGGCGCGCATGGCGACGTCGACAGCACTGCCGCCGCCATTGGTCGCGATCACCTTACCCTTAAGGTCCTCGACCTTGTTAATGCCGCTATCCTTGCGAACGTAAAACTGTTCACTGAAATAGCCAGGGACGCCGTCCTGGAATTCATCGGCAATAACGCGGATGTCGTCGAGCCCGGCATTTTCGATTGCGATTGCGAGTGAGGAATAGGCGAGGTTGGACACTTCCAATTCATTGTTAGCAATCGCCGTGATCATTTGCGGCGTGCCCTGGTAACGAATCGACTCGAGCGTGTAGGACTTACCCATATGTACGGCCAGGTCCTTCTTCTCGAGAATAATCGAGGCCCAGTTTGCGACCGGCGCCACCCATGACATGCGGATTTTCACGGGCTCGCCGCTGTTGGCAGGGCTGAGTCCGAAAAAGCCGAACGCGCACGCGCCGGCCAGCGCGAATTTCGGAAAGCGCATTGGTTTTCCTCCCACTTTCGCCGGGCTTGCACGTTCCATTGCAAGCTTCTCGTCGCGAACGGCAAAGATTGTCGAGGGTCCAATGGATTTTGGCAAGTCTGCGTCGGGCGGCCGAATGCCCGCTATCCGGTACAATCAGGCCGTGCTCGGATCGTGTGCTTCCTGGTGCCAGATCAAGAGCCGACGGCGGATCAGCGCCATAGCTTTGACCAGTGCGTAGCCGACCACGGCAATCTCGACGATGCCAGCGAATACCCCCGTAGAATTGGCAAAACGCGATGCTGTCATCATGGCGCCGCCGAGGCCATAGCCACCCATCAGCATCTCCGTCACTACCGCCACGATTAGCGAGAGCGGCAGCGCCACCTGCAACCCCGTCATTATTGTCGGCAGCGCCGCCGGCAGCACGATTTGCCACAGCAATTCGCGTTCGCGCGCGCCCATGTTTCGCGCTGACCAGATCAGTTCGCGCTCGACGCCCTGGATCGCAATCACGGTCGCTGCCACCACGGGGAAAATGGCATCGAACACGATCATAGTGATCTTGGAGATGTCAAACACGCCGAGCCACAGCATCACCACCGGCAAAAAGGCGATCTTTGGCATCGGGAATCCGACCGAAATAATCGGATCGAAGAACCAGCGCGCCAATGCATTGCGCGACATCGCCATGCCCAATACAACACCGCCGATTGCGGCGATCAAAAAGCCGACTATGGCGCGATAGAGCGTAACGACTGTATTGATTGCGAGGTCGCCGGAGGCTGCATCGCTCCAAATTCGCTCCAGCACCTTACTCAGCGCTGGCAACTGGAACGGTGTGACAACGCCGCTGCGCGCGACCAGCTCCCACGTGGCCAGCAGTATTACGATTGATAGGATCCGTGCGCCCGCCCAGAGTGTAGAGCGCAGCATACGCAATGCTGGCGGTGCCAGCGGGGCCTGATCTATTGCCGCCATAACAGCATCCGATGCACGAAGATCTGATAGATACGGTCGGCGGCGAAGCCGAGAAGGGCAACGCTGAACACCACTGCATACATGGCATCATAGGTGCCGTTGGCGCCAAGAAATCCGATCAGATAGCCGAACCCCTTCTGCGCCACGATCAGTTCCGATGACACCAGCAAGATGAATGAGAGCGCGAGCGCGGTGCGGATGCCGTTGAGCAATTCCGGCATGGCGCTCGGCAATACGACGTCCCACAGCATACGCAGTCGGCTCGCGCCCATGCTGCGCGCTGACCATACCAGTACTTGTTCGCTTGAACGCGCGCCGTTAAAGGCGCCGATCGTTACTGGCAGCATGCAACCGAGGAAGATCAATAGAATTTTTGAGCCGTCGCCAAAGCCAAGCCAGATTACGGTCACCGGGATCAGTGCCGATTTCGGCAGCGGATAGAAAATTTCGACGAGCGGTCCGACCAGCACGTTCACCGGCTTCCACCAGGCCATGCCTATGCCGAGGAGGCTGCCGACGATGATCGATAATGCCAGTCCCGCGCCAGCACGGTAAAGCGAAGATGCGCCATTGGTGATGAGCTCACCGTCCTTGATCATGTCGATCCATGCGGCGATGACGTCAGACAAGGGCGGCAGCGCGGTATTCGATACCAGCTCCAGCCGCGCCACCATCTCCCAGGCAATTGCTAGGAGCAGTAGCGGGAGGTAGCGCATGATTTGTTTCATGGTGCGCGCTTGCCTTGTGCCTTTATGGCTTCTTCCTTCACCAGGTTCCAGATTTCATCCACTTTTTCGACGAAGAACTTGTTTTTGAAGATGTCGGGATCGTTCTTGTCGAATTTGGTGTCGACGATTGTTTTGATGCGGCCCGGCCGCGCCGACATGACCGCCACGCGATCAGCGAGATAGACTGCTTCCTGCACGTCATGGGTGACGAAAATCACTGTCTTCGGCGTGCGCTGCCAGATGCGCAGCAACTCGCTCTGCATTAACCCACGGGTCTGCGCGTCGAGTGCGCCGAACGGCTCGTCCATTAGCAGGATTTTGGGGTCGAAGGCGAGCGTGCGCGCGATCGCGGTACGCTGCCTCATGCCGCCCGAAAGCTGCGAAGGATAGCTGTCTTCGAAACCGGAAAGCCCGACCAGTTCAATGAAATCTATCGTGCGTTTTTCACGTTCTTGTCTCGGCATGCCTTGACGTTCGAGCCCGTAGAGAATGTTGCCGCGTACAGTCTTCCAGGGAAATAGCGCAAAATGCTGGAAGACGATGCCGCGGTCGGGGCCTGGTCCGGCAACTTTCTTGCCGTCGATCAGAATGGCGCCCGTTTCAACCGGCAAAAAGCCGCCGATCAGATAAAGCAGCGTCGACTTGCCGCAACCGGAAGGTCCGAGCAAGGCGACAAACTCTCGGTTGGCGACTGCGAGCGATACGTCGTCAAGCGCCAGGACTTCGCGCCCGCGCGGCGGGCGATAGAGGTGGTTGACGCGGTCAATGACGATTTGCGCAGTTGCGGCCATGTCCGCATGCGGGCCCAATGGCCGCCATCTGTCAAGCTCCGCCCGCCCTGGCCCAGCTCTGACCTTGTCCTATAATGCGGGACACAGTCAGCGCTTTTGAGAGGAAACTTCAGTGCCCAATATGCTTGTCGAAGCCCACCGCGAGCTTGCGCTCGCCAACCGCATTGTTGCCAACGAAGGCGTGATCGACGCCTTCGGCCATGTGAGCATGCGGCATCCGGACAATCCCAACCGCTACCTGCTGTCGCGATCGCGCGCGCCCGAGTTGGTGACCCCCGAGGATTTCATCGAGTACGACATTAACTCACAGCCGTTGCGTGATCCGGGCGTCGGGCAATATTCCGAGCGGGTGATCCACGGCGAAATCTACAAGGCGCGGCCGGACGTGAATTCGGTTTGCCATCATCATTGCCCGGCCTTCATGCCGCTGCTTGCGACCGGTACCGACTACATGCCGATTTTCCATCTCGGGGCGGTGGGTGGCATGCGGCCGCCGTTTTGGGACCAACGTGACGAATTTGGCGACACCAACATGCTCGTGGTCAAGCCGGAGGAGGGTGCCTCGCTTGCCCGCGCGCTCGGCAAGCATTGGATGGTGCTCATGATGCGTCACGGGGTCACCGTCGCCGGCACCAGCGTGCGCGATTGCGTGTTCCGGTCGGTCTTTTCAGCGCGCAATGCCGAGTACCAAGTACGCGCCATGACGATCGGGTCCGACATCGCCACCCTTTCTCCGGGCGAAACGAAATTGGCCGGTCAGATCAGCGCCAAGACCACAGGGCTCACGCGATCCTGGGAATATTGGTCGATGCGTGTGGCCAAGGCGGGAGGTTTTGTGACCGCGATCAGGAAAGCCAAGCCGGCCCGCACAAAAGCCAAGCCGGCGCATGCCAAAGCCAAGCCAAAGCATGCCGTGAAGAGACGGCGGCGCTGATGAATTAGGCTTTCCTGTGGGTAGGTCCCGGTGTTGAATATTGCCCACCATGGGAGCGACAAACAGCATAATCGTGGAGGGAGGAACCGCATGAAGATTTTCAGGGGCATCATCAGCGCGCTTGGCCTTGTTGTGCCGCTCACCCTGAGTGCCGGCACTGCTTCGGCCGAAGACACGCTCAAGCTGGTCATCGGGCAAATCAACAACTGGGAAAACCAGGCCCCGACCCTGGGCCAGGACGCCGGTATCTTCAAAAAGCATGGACTCGTGCTGGAAAATACCGGCACGCAAGGCGCAGGTGAAACCATCCAGGCAGTCATCTCTGGCAGCGCCGATATTGGCGCCGGCGTCGGCGCTGCTGGTATCATGCGCGCTTTCTCAAAAGGTGCACCGGTGCGCATTTTGGCGCCGGCATTCACTGGCACCGGCGATCTGTTCTGGTACGTGAAGGCGGATTCCAAAATCAAAAGCCTGAAGGACACCACGCCCGAAAACACCATTGCCTATTCGACCAACGGCTCGAGCTCGAATAATATCGTGGTCGCCTTTGTGCAGGAGCTCGGCGCTAAGGCCAAGCCGACCGCCACCGGTGGTCCAGCCGCCACGCTCACCGCGGTGATGTCCGGTCAAGTCGACATAGGCTGGGCGGCGCCTCCGTTCGGCTTGCAGGAAATCAAGGAAGGCAAAATTCGAATTGTCGCAAGAGGCAGCGATGTGCCTTCGCTGCGCGGACAAACCGTGCGCACACTGATCGTTAATGCCAACTCGCTCAAGACCAAGCATGATGCGATCATGCGTTTCATGGATGCTTATCGCGAAACGGTGGACTGGATGTACTCAGATCCAAAAGCTGTCGAAATGTATTCCAAGAAGATCAATCGCCCGGTGGGTCTACTGAAGGAGTCGATGAATAAGTTCCAACCGAAAGAGACAATGCAGACTGACAAGTTCGCCGATCTCGACGGCGCCATTGCCGATGCCGTGAAGCTGAAGTTTCTGGAACAGCCGCTGACCAAGGAGCAGATTGCGGAGTTGCTACAAATTCCCCCGCGCAAAAAATAAGACAAGCGCACTCTGCGTCAAACACAAACGGGCCGCTATATTTAGCGGCCCGTTCATTTTTAGCTGATTTGTTTTCGGTGGTTCACTTCTTTTTTTTCTTTGCCTTCTTCTTGCCGCCGGCCTTTGCCGCTTTGCACGCGCCCGGCTTGGCGGACTTCGCCTGGTCCATCGCCGCATAGCAGGAGTTGAAATAAGTAAACTTCTGTCCGCCCTTGGTCGCGCAAACCGCACCTGGGGGAGTAGTCAAGCACTGCGCCGGCGGCGGTGGTGGTGGTGGTGCAGCTGCCGCCTTCTTTTTCTTGGCTGCTTCGCTCGGTACGGCCGAACCGACGACGATCGCGACGGCAGCCACCCCGACAAGTGCAGCATAAGCGAGATTTTTGATTTTCATGTCATTCCTCCCGACATTGGACGGAACATACTAGGAGGTGAAGCGCAACAATTACAAGAATTTTGCGGTTTGGGACGACCCAAACCTGAACATGCGTTCATGTGGTCGGCAATTTAATCTCGATCCTTAACCGCGGCGCTGATGGCGCTGAGCATCGCGGCGCGGCCCGATTTCACCGCTTCGCGCACTGTTTTCCGCTTGCCGATGGCGCCCATTTCACGCTGGCGCTTGACGGTTGAATCGACCATCAGGGGGTCGAGGCCCAGTTCGCGCAAGGTCGCCGCCGACTCTTCCATTTCGGCGGCTCGACGCTCACCATGGCTAGTCATGCGCTCCAGATTGTAGTCGGCAATTTTGGCCCAATCGAGCGTCGGGTAGTTGTTTTTAAGGGATGCGGTGACTTCCTCCAGCACGTCAGCCCGACTGGCCGCGAGGAAGCATTCAAGCGTCAGGGCTTCAATACCTTTGATCATGACGCTACGGATCATCTTGATCGCCGCTGCCGAGCCGATCTCGGGGCCGACCACCGCTAGTTGCATGTCCAGTTCGTGCAGCAGTGGCGAAATTTCTTCCGCATACGGACCGGAGATCAATAAGGGCGTCCGATGACGGGCAGGGTGAATCGCCGCAATGACAGCGACGTCGACATAGCGGGCGCGCTCGCCTAGCAGTTGGGCGGTCTCCTGCTTGCGGCCGGGTGATACTGAATTGATGTCGAGGTAATACGGGTTTCCGGTCAAATGCGGTGCGACCGAGCGCGCGGCGTCTAAGCTTGACGCCGCCGTGACCGCCGAGATGACCATATCTGTTTCACGCGTTGCGTCGCCCGCCGATGATGCCATGCGAACACCGATCGATTCGCCTGCTGCCTTCAGCGGTGCGCCAGCCGGGTTCGGAAACAGAATATCCCAAGCGGCAATATGTTCGATGCCAGCGTCACGCAAGCCGGAAGCAATTGCCTGGCCGGCTTCGCCGAAACCGATGAACGAAATGCGCGGTGTGTTGCGGCGGCTCATGGCCGCTCTCAGGAGTCCGGAACGCCGGGCACCGGCGGCGTTCCCTTGGTGTGGAACGATTTGATTGTCTGTAGCCCCCAGGCTTGTCCTTTCTTGCGCTCTGCCTCGGTCCAGCGGATCGGCTTCCAGTCCGGTGCCAGCACGAGCCGCGCGCCGGCGCAGGCAACCTCCACCCGATTGCCGCCCGGCTCGTAAACGTAAAGAAAGAAGGTCTGTTGGATCGCGTGCTTGTGCGGCCCGGTCTCGATATAGACGCCATTCTCCAGGAAGATGTCGGCAGCGCGCAACACATCCTCGCGCGAATCGAGCGCAAAAGTGACGTGATGCAGGCGTCCCTTGGTGCCGGTGTAATCGCGTGTATAGGCGAAATCATAGCTTTTGTTGGTCGCGGTCATCCACATGCCGGCTTCGGTGCCGTCGTCGAGCACGATCTGTTCGGTCAGCATAAAACCGAGATAGTTCTGGAAGAATTCGCGATTGGCCTTGATGTCGACAGCGAGACCATTGAAATGGTCGATTCGGCGCGTATTGATGCCGCGCGCAGGATATTTCTGAGCTTGGTTTTTGAGTGCGGGTTTCAGTTCTGGTGGCGGGTCGTACCATTCGGTCTCGTAGTAGATCTCGAAGTTGTGGCCGTCGGGATCCTTGAACATGAATGTTTTGCCGTGGCCGAGGTCGCCGTTGCTCCAGCCGACGTCGAAGCCGGAGCCCTTCAACGCGGCGGCGCGACGCTCCAGTGCCTGCGGCGAGCGGGTGCGGAAGGCGGCATGCCCGAGTCCGGAGGTTTTCGACGCTGTGAGCTTGAGCGAATAACGCTCATAGTCGTCCCAGCCGCGCAGGTAAACGCTGCCGTCTTTCTCGCCGCTCTGCGTCATCCCCATCACGCCAATGAAGAACTTGCGGCTCTCCTCAAATTTTGGGGTGAGAATTTCGACATGCCCCAAATGAGCGATGTCGTGAATGGGTTCGGCTGCCATAGGCTTCATTCTTTGCTGTCGTTTAATCAATTCTGCCGAAACACGCGCGCGAATGCCAGCACCAGATTGTTGGCCGGCATCGGCATGATTTCGGTGAGTGAAAGGCCAGCTTTGTCTGCGAGCACACGCAAATCGCGGATGTCACGCACGCCCCATTCCGGGTTTTCCGCTCGCAAAGTGGCATCAAAGGCGGCGTTGCTTGGCGCGGTGTGCACGCTATCGCGCATGAATGGACCATAAACGAACAAACGACCGTCTGAGCGCAACAGCCGCCCGGCGCCGAAAAACAAATTTTGCGCCACACGCCAAGGCGAGACGTGCAGCACATTAATGCAGAGAATGGCGGCGAGCAGCCGGCCTGCGCCTTCTCCTGCCTGCCAATTCCAATCGGGGTCGGTGAGGTCGATGCGTTGCGGCGCCCGCAGATTTTCAAGACCGGAATGCGCACGCCAAGCGGCGATGCTTTTCAGATGCGAGTCGTAAATATCGCTCGGCCACCAGGTCAGATGCGGTGCGTGACGCGCAAATTCGGTCACATGCTGGCCTGTGCCACTGCCGAGTTCCAGAACGTCTCCATTTTGTGATTTCAAAAACGTGGCAATCGCTGACCAGATAGGTTCGTGATTGCGGTGAAAGGCCGGGCCGTCCAGCCGGCCATCAGCTGCGGGCGGCTCGCTATCTTTACCGTACTCGACAACGAATTTGGCCATGGTTACAGCCGGGCACATTGTAAGACGCTATAAGGCACGCCCCTTTGTCGTGGTCAAAGGCAGGCCTCTGAGGCGGAAGGCGCTACCGGCGGATTACAAGGCTGCCTTCGTTGTTTTTAGGGGTGTGATCGGGCAATATAGGTGTTTCAGCGGGTAAACCCGCGGTCTGTCGTCGCTGTTGGGCGCGTCTGACGATCTTAGAAAAATAATCTGGGAGGATGAGATGCACAAACTTTGTTCGAGCGTTGCACTGCTGGCTGCGGCCGCGTTGATGCTGCCGACTGCGGCTAGCGCGCAGCAAAAGATCGTTATTGGCATCCCGACGTCACCGCCCAACATCGTGCATATGCCGGTGATCGTCGCCAAGGAGCTCGGTCTCTACAAAAAAGCCGGCCTCGACGTTGACATCGTGTCGCTCGGCGATGGCGTGAAGGTCTATCGCGCGCTGCTCGCAGGCAACATTGATTTTGGCCTTACTCCGGGCGCTCCGACGATTATTGGCCGCTCCAACGGTGCCGAGGTGAAAGCCCTCTCTGCCAACCTGCCGAAATTCGAAGCCTCGATGGTGGTTCGCGCCGAAATCAAGACGATGGCGGATCTGAAGGGCAAGCGCATCGGCATCCAGGAGCCGGGTGGTTTCGCCGACCTCCTCAGCCGCAGCGTGTTGCGCGCGGCCAAGATCGACCCCAAAGACGTCAACTTTGTTAGCATCGCGAGTGAAGACGTCCCGGCGCTGGTCGCCAATCAAGTCGATACCGCGATCCTGCATGTCGAACAGGAAATGCTCGCGAAGAGTAAGGTGCCGGACCTGCACGCCATCGGGCGTATGTGGGAGTTACAGCCGAAGACGCTGTACACGTTCTTGTCGGCGACCGAGAAGACCATCAAGGAAAAGCCGGCGATGGTGCAGGCGGTCGTTACAGCCAATATCGAAGCAACCCGGATCATGTACACGGACAAAGCCAAGATCATGCCGATTCTTGTTCAGCAAACCGGCTATCCGGAGAGGATCCTCTCCGAAAGCTTCGATTTTATGGTCAAGGAATGCATCTGGGACGCCAATAGCGGCCTTAGTCCCGAGCGCGTCAATTTCACTGCTGACTTGATGACCAAGGTGGGCAACATCAAAGAAGGCAAGACACCTAAATACGAAGAGATTGTCGACACCACCTTTGCGAAAAAGGCGATCGAACAGGTCGGCGAATGGAAAGGTCCAATCTGTCCGACGGCGGCGTTCTGAGGCTTTGTTCAAAAATCGGCGGGCGCCGCCGGTGTGGTGGTGCCCGTCGCACAAATGAGCCGAAAAAGGCACCAAGGAAAAATTAAGATGAGCGTTGCCAATCAGGTTCACACTGGCCCTATCGCCGATGACGCACCACGCGCCGCAACAATCAAGGCATCATGGTGGGAACGGCCAGCGCTATTTCGCTATGGCTTTGTCGTCCTCATCCTGATCGTGTGGCAAATCGTCGGCCCGTTTATCAATCCGATTTTTTTCACATATCCGACGAAGATTGCCGCTGCCTTTTATTCGACGACGATGTCCGGTGAGTTACCGTACTTTCTCGTGCAAAGCCTGGAGGTCATGTTCTATGGTTTGAGCATTGCGCTCATCGTCGGCATCCCGCTTGGCATCGCGATGGCGCGCGTCCGTTGGCTTGACTGGGCGCTCGATCTGCCGATTAACGCCCTTTACGCAACGCCTTTGGTCGCAGTAGTGCCGCTGCTCGTGCTTTGGTTTGGCATTTATCTGAAAGCGAAAATTATCGTTGTATTCCTGTTTGCGATTTTCCCAGTCCTGATCAACACCTATCAGGGTGTACGCGAGTGCGACAAGAACATGCTTGAGGTGGCGCATTCATTTCGCTCGAGCGAATGGCGAGTGTGGCAGGACGTGCTGCTGCCATTCGCGGTGCCATACATCATCGCCGGCATTCGCTTGGCTATCGGCCGCGGGCTGATCGGCATGATCATTGCTGAATTCTACACCACCATCTCGGGTCTTGGCTTCATGATCACCAAATACGCCAATGTGTTCGAGATGGACAAAACCTTCGTTCCGGTAATCGTGCTGATGGTGCTCGGCGTCTCGCTCACCTCATTGCTGAAATGGGCGGGGCGCAGAATCGCGCCCTGGAGTGCTGCCAACCGTTAGGCGTCGTAGCGTTTCATCGCATTGCGTTTGGCATCCTTATCTGAGAAAGTTGTGGGCCAGACCTTTGCATGCTTTGGGATGGAGGCGCGCTATGGTCGTTGGCCTATCAATCCACATTTTCACGATCGTGCATGTGGGTATCACATTGGTCGCAATCGCAAGCGGCCTCGTTGTGCTGTTCGGAATGTTGGGGGCGCATCGTTTGCCAGCCTGGACCGCACTGTTTTTGTTGACCACGATTCTCACCAGTGTGACTGGCTTTATGTTTCCGATTCACGGCTTTACTCCCGCGCTCGGCGTAGGCGCTGTCTCGATGCTGGTGTTAGCGGTCGCGTTGATTGCTCTATATGCGAAGCGTTTAGTCGGATCGTGGCGATGGATATATGTCGTCGCCGCCGTTGCAGCGCTTTATTTCAATGTGCTGGTTTTGATCGTCCAGTCGTTCCAAAAAGTGCCAACGTTGAATACGCTTGCGCCGACGCAATCCGAACCGCCATTCCTGATCGCGCAGGGTGTGGCACTGATGGCTTTGCTATTTCTCGGCATTGCCGCGGTGTTCAGATTTCGCCCGGCACCAGCCATTGCGGCACATTGACTCCGGAGCAAGCCGCGGCGCGCGGGACGACGGCTTCCAAAAAGAAGAAGCCGCCGTTACCGGCGGCTTCAGCGAATTCAGACGACGTGTGGTGGTTAGCCCGCAAGCGCGTTCCCGACGGCGTTGAACGTGGTTTGGAGGTTGTTGCCGACCGTTGTGACTGCGGCGATGATGACAACCGAAATACCAGCGGCGATCAGGCCGTACTCGATCGCGGTGGCGCCCGACTCGTTCTTCAGAAATGCAAGCACTTTAGACATCTGGTTTTCTCCATATGGCTCGAAACAGGATGGCCCGAAACAGGCATCACCCATACGATCCATATGGGTGATGGCAGCAAAGTACCGGCGTCCCGTTAAGAAGACGCTTCAACGGCGCACGCAAAAAAGCGATGAAATTGGTTCAAATTTTATAAAAGTTCGCGGTGCGTTAGGGCGCCAACAGCCACTCGACTGCGATCAGCGTTACAAATGTTGAGCATTAGTTTGAATCCGCGCATTTCGATCGAAGAGTATGGCGCGACGCTTGCTGGGGCCGGCGACTCCCGTTAACGGACCGTTATCCACGCCAATGGATGAGCCCAGGAAACGTTCCAACCGAAGACCGCTTCAACTTCCCGCGCTGATAGGTCCATCATGGGGGTCGATATTCTTCTCTCAGCATACGCCTCGCGCTTTTCGCCAATTTAGATTCG
>DASWAK010000055.1:0-6488 GCA_036391175.1 Pseudolabrys sp. | reverse complement strand
TTCGCCAGCGCGGGCTCCACCATCGCGACGAGAGCCAACGCAAGCCCGCAGGCCGCGACTACTATCAGGCGATTGGGACCGGTCATCGAAAGTTCCCACGTTATTTCATTGCTAGCGGCGACGCGGTGGCGGTGCTGGTATTCCAAGATCCCGTTGCCAGATCGTGCCACGATCAAATTGTATGGTCATTCCGCTCGGGGAAAAAACCGCACCTTGATTCCAATTCTCGATCCAGATCCGATTCGGGGAAAACCAATCCATCCAAGCGCGCGATGGTTCACCCGCCTCGTTTACGACATTCAGGTCCCACCTATTCTGGGTCACATAGGCTGGATTGCCGACGAGACCGAACCTGCATCCCTGCACGCATCGGTATTTGCCAGTAAGGTTCACAGTCTGCGCTGATGCCCCGGTCACGATCAGCGCGGCGAACATGGCAATGGCAAACGAAATTAATCTCATTGGGTCGCCTCCCGGTTCTCAAAGATGCAGTTACGCGATCACCCATCGGGTCGGGCTGCTCAAAAATAGCAGAATAACTACAGACCACCTGAAAACATTGATGCAAATCAACAATGCAACCGCTGACCTGCACATCGTGGGGTGATTAAAGAGCGGCAAAATCGGGCCGATCAGTTCGATCGACTGCGGCTTGATCAGCTCGGCACGCCCAATTCCACCGTTGACCCAAATCAAAGCCTCGCCGCTGGTTTGGGGCTCTGATGGTCCTAAGCTTTTGGAGGAGAACGCTATGGCGATCACTCACGCACACGCGCGGCTCAGCATCAGCGGTTTAGGTTGGGGCTTTTCCGCCGCACTCGTCGTGCTCTTTGTGCTTTGCATGCTGGCAGCGTTGTTCTTGCCAGTGCGTCTCGCCCACGGCTGGGTCAACCTGTTTTCGGACGCACCGATCGATTCCTCACGCGTGTGGGTCGATGGACTGATCTGGAGCATCGTCGTCGGATGGCTGCTCGCGCTGGTGTTCGGCACGATCTACAATTGGATTGTCGCGCGCCGCGCGGTGGAATTGTTCCACGGCTAACGGACGCCGCTCCGCACCAAGAAAGACTTGGACGGCCAGGTCAAGCGCGGCCATAACGGAGAAAGTCCCCTCACGCCTTCTGCCTGTCGTTATCGATCGGGGTCACCTGCCCCAAGATCGCCTTCGCCGCGTCCGAGCCCAGGACCCCCAAAGCTGCGCGATGTCCTTCGGATCGATCATTGACCGCTGGTTTCCATCAAAGAAAATAGTCTAAATAAAAGCAAAGAGGTGAGGCCATGGGATGAAGCAGGGAAACCTCATTGCACCTATTGCAAACGGAACCTTGAGTTGCGCGATCGGACTGATGCTCATTGCGTTTCCCTCGTCATCAGGGAATGCGGAGCAGCCGCCCGATAAGCAGTGCGTCTCTGTTTCCAAGCAGGAATACGACAGCGCCAAAAGGCAAAAATTGCTGCGTACGCGGTTTAGCACGTATGTGAGGACGGGTCGGCTTGGGCGGCGCTCCTACTGGTATTGTCACTCATAGCGCGCGATGAGCGATTCCTGTCCTGATCGCGCCAGCGAACTCTCACGCCTTCTGCCGGTCGTTATCAATCGGGATGACCTGCCCCGAGATCGACTTCGCCGCATCCGACGCCAGGAAAACTGCAAGCTGCGCAATGTCCTTCGGGTCGATCATTGCCTTGATCGATGACGCCGCCAACGCGTCGGCCTTCACGTGTTCCAGGGATCGACCGCTGATCTGCGCGCGTCCTTGAAACACCCGCACAATGCGATCGCCCTCGACCGCCCCGGGCGCAATTGCATTGGCGCGGATGCCCCATTCGCCAAGCTCCATCGCCAACGTCTTGGTGAGTCCGATCACGCCCCATTTGGTCGCCGCGTAGGGGCTGCGGTTGGGAAAGCCGTAACGCCCCGCGATCGACGACATATTGATGATGCAACCGGCCGTCGATTTCTTCAGGTGCGGGATGGCAAGCCGCGACACGTCGAACATGGCGGTAAGATTGACGGCGACGACCTTGTCCCAGTCGTCCGGCGGATATTCGGCGACCGGCAGCGTCAGGCCCGCAATGCCGGCATTGTTGATGAGTACGTCGAGCCCGCCGAGCGCGGTGACTGCCTCTGGCACCATGCGCTCGATCTCGGCGCGGCTCGCCATATCGCAGCGTCGGGCGATGATGCCGGGGATTTCCTTGGCAATCGCCGCAAGCGCCTTGTCGTCGATGTCACAGATGAAGACCTTGGCGCCTTTCGCGGTAAAGGCACGCACAAACTCGCGGCCGATGCCGGCAGCACCGGCGGTAATCAACACCCGTTGCGGCATACTTCCCCCTTTTTGCAATTTTTTGTTTAGCTCAGGCGCGTCTCAGTTTTACCATGAAATAGGCGGCCCACTGCGCCCTGCACATTGTCCGCCTTTGTTGCGAAAGGTCCTCAATGCCGCGGAAGCTTTCCGGCGTCATCACAGTTGCCGTATGCCTTCTGCTGGCGGCGGCAGTAGCGGCGGAGCCCGCACCCACGGCGCCCGTCCATAAAAAGCGGCATGCGACCCGCCACTGGCACGGCTACGGCTTTTTGCCGGGCTATCGCCCGCCAGAAGTGATCGAACGCGAGCGCGCGGCGCACTATTACAGGGTGTACGGGCCACAGTATTATGGCCCGGCCTGGCCGGGCTTCTATCGCGGGCGCTGGAATGCCGGGGGCTTCGGTCCCTGCTGGACGCAGACGCCGATCGGTCCGATGTGGAACTGTGGCCGCTGATCGATGCCGCTCACGCCGCCGATCAGCGTTTCGCCCCGGGACACGAGACTGAGAGGGTTGGGCCGCGCATTCACCCATCAAAGGCCCGAATCGACTAATCTTGCTGACAGTGATTCGGTTTCTCCTATTGCACCGCCGGGGCAACTTAGCCCCGGAGTGGGTTTGTATTGCAATGACGTGAATCGCGGTGCAGTGCCGTGAGTTGGCCACTCCATCGAGGGAGCTCCACGACATGGCGAAGAAGCGAAAGGCAGCCAGGAGACGGGTGACTCGCAACCCGGCACGCAAACGGCGCGCCAGCAGCCCGGACGCCACCATCAATACGCTGGTCATTCTGGTGGTGATCGTGATCGTGCTCGGCGGGCTGTATCTGTACGCGCAGAACAAGAAGCAGGCCGCGCTGTGGCCTAGCCTGATGCAAACGGTCGAGACGCTGATCGCGCCGCAGCCCGCAGCAGCTATAACCCGCACCTGAAACCACCGGAAGTGCAGGCGGTCGAGCCTGTTCCTCCGGTGCCAGCGATAGTTGCTGCGAATTGCGTGGGCGCCATCCGCGTGCGGACTAGTGGAAGCGTGCCTGGGTATTCTTACCGCGCGACGTTAGACACCGCTTTCGCTGAGTTGCTTGACGCGGCTGCGCAACGCGGCCTTCTCGACTTCGGAGCTACGCAGGCGCCGGGCCCATTCCAGCGGAACGGTCACGGCGTTCTCATTTTCTCTTAAAAATTCGATACCCGCTTCGTCGATGCTGCGCCAGGCCATGCGCGCCCTGAACGAGCGCTCCTTGTGTGCGATGGTCAGATCGAATTGGTCAGGAACGAGCGCGGTATTGGTGAAGGTCACCTTCGCGCCGGCGGGTGAAATATTCCTCACCTGGCAATCCATGCTGGACATGCGCCGATTGAATGCGATGACGCCGCCGAGAAGCGCGCGCGAACGAGCGGCCTTTCGTCTTTCACCCATGGACCACCTCTTGCCGATCTTGCGGAGCAGAATAGCAGCCGGCGGATGGTCAACAATCGGTTGCAGCGCGCGAATTGACGTTAGTATTAAATGCGAAGGTTACCGTGGCAGTTCGAAGGCGTCCGTGCGCGAACTTGAGCAGATTTGTCGTATGACATCGCCTTCCCACCCAGTCCGCCTGCCGCGCCCTACTCTTCTTTCTCGGTCGTAAAATAGAGCGGGTAGCCCTTGGCGCGGCCCATTTCAGTGGCCTCTTTCGCCTTCGTTTCCGCTACGTCGCGGGTGTAAACCGCGATCACGCACGCACCTTTCTGGTGCGCTGTCATCATTACCTTGTATGCGTGGCTTTCGTTCATCCGGAAGACGGCCTTAAGCACCAGCACAACAAATTCGCGCGGTGTGAAGTCGTCATTGAGCAGGATCACCTTCCAGAGCGGCGGCCGCTGCGTTTTCGGCTTTGCCTTGGTGCGCGGTTTCTCAATGGTCTTCTGGCTCACCATGAGCCTCCTGCGCCGGCCTCCTGCCGGACGCCCTATTCTGCAGCTGGCGCCGCCTGCATTCCATTCAATTTCGCTTTTTCTTCTGCCAGCAGGTTGCGGATCGCGTCGCGCTGCGACTGGTCGAACATCCCCGGAATCCAGGATTGCTCTAAATGTGCAATTTTCCTGGCTCTGCGCGAAAGCGGCGGTTCACTTGTCGGCCTCGCCAAAAACCTGCAACGCTGCCCCCGACCTCCAATGGCATCGGAGCCGCTTATGCTTTATCTCGCCGTCAAGGCCGCACTGTCTGGGGCCATCATCGCCATCGTGTCGGAGGTGGCGCGCCGCTCTCCGTCCCTCGGCGCACTTATTGTCTCGCTACCGCTGGTCTCGATCCTCGGAGTTCTTTGGCTGTGGCATGATACCAGCGACGCCGAGCGTATCGCCGCGCATGTGCAATCGACTTTCTGGTACGTGCTTCCCACAATGCCAATGTTCCTGGTGATGCCGGCAATGTTGCGCCACGGCATCGGATTCTGGGTGACACTCACCACCTGCTGCGCGCTCACCTTCGTGCTCTATCTCTGTACAATCTGGATTCTAGGAAAATTTGGCGTGACGCTGTAATGCGGTGCAATAAAATTCAGATAAGCGCAAAAATTTTGAGTTGATCTTGATCGTTCTGCCGAAAAACTTTCATGAGCCGGATGCATGTTATGTCAGCGCCACTGCTTCATTCACTTGCGGCACCTCACTATGTTGAAAAATAATGGTACGGGGCCGCATGGTTCTTTGTTGGGAGGAGCCCCATGGAAATGTCTCGCGATATCGCAAGATTTGCGCGCTTGCGTCCGGTCGTCGAATGCGCGCAGTGCGGCGAGCGCATTTACATCCCTGAATGGTCCGAATGTGTCGACGGGTGCCGGGTGCGGCACCTGTGGCAATGCGACGCGTGCGGAACCTCTTTTGAGACCTCGGTGCGCTTCGAGGTGGCGTAATCACGGCGCTCGTCAACTCGGCGGAACGCCCACTCACGTAAATTTGCGCAAAATCTATGTGTGGGGCGCTATAGTGCGGGTATGATCGATCGCCGTCATTTGCTATTCGCCGGAGTTTGCGCGCTACTCGGGTTTGCCCCTCGCCGCGCCGAGGCGGCTGCTATGAGCCGGGTCACCGCCTATGCCTTCACGTTCAAGGGCCTGGATGGCGGCGACATCCCCCTCTCCACCTATGCCGGCCACCCCATGCTGGTGGTCAACACCGCCTCGTTATGCGGTTACACCCCTCAATATGCTGGCCTGCAGGCGCTGTGGACGCGCTATCGCGACAAAGGGTTAATTGTTCTTGGAGTCCCGTCCAACGATTTCGGTGGCCAGGAGCCGGGAGGTGCCAAAGACATCCATGCCACTGCGCAAGGCGAGTACCACGTCACCTTCCCAATCACCGAAAAGGTGACGGTGAAAGGCAAAGATCCCCATCCGTTTTACAAATGGGCGGCAGCCGAGCGCCCGCTCGAGGCGCCGCGCTGGAATTTTCACAAGTACCTGATCGGGCGCGATGGCTACCTCAAGGCGGGCTTCACGTCGGCGCTTGAGCCGACCGACCCACGCATTGTCGCCGCGATCGAGACAGAATTAGACGCAGCATGACGCCGTGGGGCTTCGGCCACCCCGCCGCGACCCTTGTCCCGGGCGCAGCGCAGCACCAAGCGAAGCCGGTCACAGTGAAAAATTCGATTGACGAATCAGCACGTTCATGACGAATTCGTAATAGGAGATACGGTCACGTGGGCCGGCAGACTTAGAAAGGCCGACCCGTTACGAGGTTCCTCCCGCGTGGCGTCTTAACTGGGCGGCCGCAAGGCCGCCCCTTTTCGTTGCCTCAGCGATTTACCGGCTCAGGAGCAATAGCGCCGCGACATGCGGTGGTAGCTGCCATCACCGTAACGAATCCAGCAGCGGCCGTCGTACCAATAGTACCCGCCCAGCCGCGGCTCCAATTGCGAGCCGAGCATGGCGCCCGCTGCCGCTCCAATGATACCGCCAGCAACCGCACCGCCAGCCTTGCCGGTCGCGGCCCCGCCGATGATAGCGCCGGCCGCGCTACCGAGCAGCGCCCCGCCAACGGTGTTGTTCTGTGCCGCCGTGCGCTCCGTCGGTATCAACAGCGCGAAGACAATCGCGATAGTGAGATATCGAATCATGCGAACACTCCGTCGCCCCCGTCCGGGTGGTTTTAGGCGATGTGGCGATTCAAATTGGCGCATCGAGTAGCCGTGG
>DASWAK010000054.1:0-1989 GCA_036391175.1 Pseudolabrys sp. | reverse complement strand
GACCTAAGTCACCACAGAACGCCTTTTGGGTCTATCCCAAACGCAATGCTCACGGTTAATGCTGCCAATGGCTCGACCCGCGCACCGTCGAAGTTCATTGCGTGCGTATGATCGAGAAGGTTGGCGCCCGCAGATCTCGTGCGCTAGTAAGCATTTGACGCGAGCATCTCTACGCGGCATTGATCCGGCAATGAGCCTCGGCGCAGATGCGCATGGCTCCGTGAGAGCTTTTGGTTTGTCTGCGCCGTCCACCAACGACCGTTTCGTAATTCCGCGCCACCTCGCCGAAACTCTGGCAGTTGCAGCGGCGGGCGGGGCCACGCTGGGTCTCACTGGGTTTCCCGCTGGCTGGCTATCGGGCTCTATCCTGGCAGTCGCCGGCGCATCGCTCGCCGGTCGCCCGATGCTGATTCCAACGCTGCTGATGCGCGCGATCTTCGTGCTGATTGGCATTTCGCTCGGCGCCGTGGTGACGCCAGAGACTTTGCACGGCATGGCAACTTATCCGCTCAGCATCGCGGTGCTGCTTCTGGCAATGGCCTTCATTTCCATAGGGGGCGCCGGATATCTGCGTCTCATTCATCGTTGGGGGGAAGTCGACGCATATCTAGCCGCTGCTCCAGGAGGGATGTCGCAGGTGCTGGCGTTGGGCGCCGAGCTCGGTGGCGATTTGCGCGCGATCGCGATCGTGCAGAGCATACGCGTCGTCGTCATTGCGGTCGGTCTGCCCGCCGGATTGTCGCTGCTAGGTCTCGTCGGCCACGCCGCGCCGAGAACGACCGGCGTACTTACCCTCGCTGTACTCGACGAGCTGGCAATCCTCGTCGCCGTTTCAACCCTGGCCGCACTCGTTGCTTATCGGGTCCGCTTCCCAGGTGGATTGCTCTTTGGCGCCATGCTTACTTCTGCCGTGCTCCATGGCAGCGGCCTGATTCACGCGGTCATGCCTTGGTGGGTTGCAAATACCGCGATGGTAGCGATGGGCGCCATCACTGGTTCACGCTTCGCCAATACACCACCACGATTGTTATTGAACTTTGTCGGTGCAGCATTCGGCTCATTCGTGGTCGCAGTAGCGATTGCTGCTGTCTTTGCGGCCGGTCTGATCAGCGTACTTTCGCTACGCGCCGCTGAAGTGATGATCGCTTTCGCGCCCGGGTCGGTCGACGCCATGATGCTGCTGGCGCTCGCGCTCAATCTCGACCCGGTTTATGTCGGCGCGCACCATCTCACACGTATCTTTTTCGTATCGCTGACTATGCCGTTGATGGCACGACGGAGTGCCCGCTCGCTTAACGTTCGAAGTGAGCCTGCCAAACCGCCACTGAAGCAGCCATCGTTTCAAGACTGATGAAATTGTACGGGATTATTCAGCCGCAGCCGCTTGCAAATGACGGGGTAGTCCAAGCCGCTCCCACACGTCCACCAGCGCTTCTGCGAGGGCGTCGACCAGAGCATCATCGTGATAAGGGGAGGGCGTGATGCGCAATCGTTCCATGCCGCGCGGCACCGTCGGGTAGTTGATCGGCTGAATGTAAATGCCATGCTCGGACAGCAGCAGGTCGCTCGCTGCCTTGCACTTCTCCGGATCGCTGACCAGCACAGGCACGATATGGGTTGCGCTTGGCATCACGGGCAGGCCGGCGGAGTTCAGCACTGCTTTCACACGCGCCGCGCGCTCCTGATGCCGCTCGCGCTCCCAGCTTGAGCTCTTCAAATGGCGAATAGCGGCAGTCGCCGCTGCACAGATCGCGGGCGGCAGAGCGGTCGTGAAAATAAAGCCTGGTGCGTAAGAGCGCACTGCATCCACAAGCTCTTCGCTTGCCGCAATGTAGCCACCGAGACAGCCGAATGCCTTGGCCAGCGTGCCTTCAATCACGTCAACACGGGTCATCGCGTTGTCACGGTCGCAGATGCCACCGCCGCGAGGGCCGTACATGCCGACAGCGTGTACTTCGTCGCAATAAGTCATAGCGCCGTAGCGTTGGG
>DASWAK010000053.1:0-1843 GCA_036391175.1 Pseudolabrys sp. | reverse complement strand
TAATGCCGCGCCGCCGAGCAGCGTGATGAACTCGCGACGCCTCATGTTGGACCTTCCCCCTCCAGAGTCGGTCTGCCGCACGCTCAGCCTGCCATAGGACGGCACGGCGAGTCTTATGGACCGATCTGAATTGTTCTGAACGGAGACGGCTGTCGCCACGCCCTCCTACCACCCCAATTGGGGGAGCCCGCCACGGTGCACCCGTCTCTCGACCGATGTCCGAGTTGGGTCGATGCTGTCGAAAAAAGCTTGAGAACGTTGCCGAACAGTGATTCCGCTGATTCCGTGGATCACGGCCTCGGAGGCGGCGATGATGGGTCGGCGGTGCGGCGATCAGGCAAGCCTTTTCTATCAGTTCCGTCTCGATGACCGCGTCCCGAAGGACCACCTACTCAGGCGTATCGATCGTTTTGTGATGACGGCGCTCGCCGATATGCATCAGCGGCTGGAGCCCTACTACAGCGAGATCGGTCGGCCATCGATTGACCCTGAACTGATGATCCGGATGCTGATTGTTGGATACTGCTACGGTCTGCGCTCGGAGCGCAGGCTGACGCAGGAAGTCGAGTTGCATTTGGCGTATCGCTGGTTCTGTCGGCTCGACCTTGATGACAAGGTTCCGCATCACTCGACCTTTTCGGAGAACCGGCTGCACCGGTTCCGGGAGAGCGATTTTTTCCGCCACATATTCGAGCGTGTCGTTATGGCTTGCATGACGGCCGGCTTGATCAAAGGCGAGGGGTTCGCTGTCGACGCCAGCGTGATGGAGGCCAATGCCAGCCGCTATCACGGCAAAACGCCAGACGAGATCAGATGGGTCGAGCCGGAACGTCAAACGCGCGCGGTCAAGGAATATCTCGCGGCGCTCCAGGCCGATGCGGAAGCCAATCCCGACCGCAAGCCGCCAAAGGTGATCTCACCAAGTGATCCCTGCTCTGCATGGACCGCCAAAGCCAACAAGCGAGTGCAGTTCGGCTATGGGCTCAACTATCTCATCGACATCGAGAACACGGTGATCGTTGATGTGGAGGCTACGCCTGCGCGCACGTACGACGAAGTTGCTGTGACCAAGACCATGATCGAGCGGACTGACAAGCGCTTGGGGCTCAAGCCCAAGCGTCTTGCCGGTGATACGGCCTATGGCACGGGCAAGTTCCTCGGTTGGCTGATTGGCGCCGGCATCACGCCGCATATCCCCGTCTGGGACAAAAGCTCCCGAGAGGACGGCACTTTCTCACGTTCGGATTTTCGGTGGGACAAGCGGCGAGGCGTTTACATCTGTCCCAACAACAAGGTGCTACACACCAGCGGCACCGTGCACGAAGGACGGACCCTTCTCTATCGTGCCTCCAAGCTCGATTGCGATGCTTGTGCGCTCAAGGCGCGCTGTTGCCCCAAGCAACTCGCAAGGAAAATCCCACGCGATGTTCACGAGGAAGCCCGCGATGTGGCGCGGCAGCTAATGGGTACGAAGGACTTCCTGAGGTCACGCGACGAGCGCAAGCGCGTGGAGATGCGATTTGCCCATCTCAAGATTCATCACGGCTTCGAGCGCATGCGGCTCAGAGGTCTTTCCGGTGCCCGCGACGAATTCCATCTCGCCGCTATCGTGCAGAACCTCAAGACCCTAGCACTACGTGCCCTGGGGCCACCTCCCATCCGACCGCGCGCAGCGCTTGCCTGAAGGTTGGTCCCGACAAGGTAGCTTCAAAGGCAACGGTCGCCTGATCTCCCTTAAGTCCCAACTGGGGGCACTCCAACCGAACACGCCGCCTTTTTCGACAGCATCGGTCAAAATGCGAAAATCTCGCAATGAGCATATGTCGGCCGGTTTACCCCCGAT
>DASWAK010000052.1:0-2479 GCA_036391175.1 Pseudolabrys sp. | reverse complement strand
GGCTTGCTAGCGACGCCGACGCATGCGTGCGCGCCGTGCGGCCCGGTGCTTTTTTAACGCGCGCGCTTCCCGCTGTTTTCGCGCCCGGCGCCGGCGGCAACGGCGGCATTGGCAACGCGAGCGGCCAATGACGTATTTGAGATAGTCATTGCCGTAGTCATAGGTGATTTCCTCGTCCGGCTTGATATTTCGCAGCGCCCGGATGAACACGCGGCCGCCATAGGTGTAGGTCTCTGCGTTCGGATTGCAGGAATGATTGGCGTAGCGGGCGACATTGCTGCGCGGGGAGCCATCGATGGTGATCCGCGGGTTGATCTCGTAGAGGTAGCGGTTGCCGCGCCGTTCGAGCCGGCCGGCTTCCTCGGCACCCACGCGCGGGCCTTTATATTCGGCGATTTTTTCGCGCTTCTTGATCGGCCTAATGGCAAACAGGCCGAGGCCGGTGAAAGAACTGCCGATACGAAACGATCTTCGGGGCATTGCGAGGGACTGGAGAAATGACGAGAAGAGACGCTGCGGATGACAGATGAAACGCCGCGCGTCAATCGTTCGTTTTTCGGAGGCAGCGCAGACAGAGGTGAGACGGCTTAGGCACCCGCAAAGGATCTGCCGCCGACACAGTTCGGCCAAACAAGTGCGGTCTCGAAACGCGCGGAGTTGGTGCGCGACTTAATGAAGGAATCGGCCCGCCCAACTGACAAATGCGGAGAATTGGTCCGGGTAGACCACAAAATAAATGACGAGCGCTACCGGGGCCAACATGAACATCAAGTCTCGCATGGGATTTTCCCTGCGCTGACACGTTGAGTCCGTATGCGTCCTTTCCAAATGAGTCAGCGGGCTACGTCAATATTAAAAAGCGTAAAAACCGAACAGAACCCGATCGCGAGACAGCACAAGCCTTTGATTCCTTCTGCCGCCGGTAATTAGATGCCAATTTGTTCGGAGCCTGATAGGTTGGGTGCAGCGTGACAAGAGTCCGCCGCAGTCAGATTTAGGGGGCAAAACTTGTTCGCGGGCTCGGTGAGGGCCGCCACCCTGTTGTCCATCGTTGCGGCCGCCTCGGTATTGTCGGAGAGGGCGCGCGCAGCCGGCGCTGCCTATGCCGTCGATACTGCGGAGGTGAGCGAGCCAGGCGCCTGCAAGGTCGAATCCTGGGCCTCAACCGCGAGCAACCACGACGTCTTCGCGTCGACTACGCCGACTTGCGTGGCCAATGTGTTTCGCCCAGTGGAACTGAGTGCGCAATTCATCCGCGCGCGCGCCGATAATGAATGGACGAGCGGCATAGCCCCAAAGATCAAGACTAATCTGGTGCCGACTGCAATCGGAAGCTGGGGTATCGCGGTGTCGGGCGCGGCCGCTTACGATCTCACCAACCAGCAGACAGTCGCAATGTTCGCAACCGTTCCTGCGACGTTGCGATTATCGAATGTGCTGCGCATCAATCTTAACGCCGGCTGGGAATGGGATCGCGTCGCCGGACAGCACTATGCGACTTACGGCGCCGGCGTTGACTGGCGGACGCCGGACAATGTCTGGACGCTCACCGCCGAAGTCTTCGGCCAGCTTGGCGCGCGGCAGGAGGCCATTGGCGTGACCGAGCCGCGCTTCCAGGTCGGGCTGCGCTGGCGTCCGATTGATGACTTCAACATGGATCTGATTTACGGCCGGAATATTTATGGCGAGAACGCGAACTGGATCACGCTTGCGACCACGGTTCGCTTTCACGTCGGGCAGTGACGTCGTGCCGCTCAGAAACCGTACATCATGACTGCGACGCTGAAAGCGACGACGCCGGCCCAGTTCACAATCGTCGGCACGCTGACCAGCAGACCGGCCAGCGAAAGTCGCCGGTCCTTGAAAGCCAGTGCCGCGCCGGCGAGCGCGGTGGCCGGAAATACAAAATGATGGAAGAATGCGAGCATGCCGCCGTAGTCGGCCGACAGCTCGAGTCCATGGATCGGAATCGACCAGGCATCCTCCAGGAGCCAGGTTGTGATCTCCAGAGCGGCCAACGCCACAATGGCACGGCGGACATTGCCCAATGCGGCATAGATCAGCGCAGCGCCGGCGATCACCGGCACCAGCGCGAGCTTGATGCTGGTGAGGGTTTGCGCGAAGCGCAGGAATGCCGTCGGGTGGTGATAGTCGGTAAAAATATTTTGCACGCCGGACAGCGCATCCAGAAATTCAAGAGCTGCAATGAGGACAAGGACCACGCGAAGCCAGCGATGCGGCGGCGCGGTGTCTGTATTCGCAATCGCGGTCATTCGGTGCGCCCTTTGCCCAAGTGCACTATACGTGAATCCGGGCCATAATCAGTCATTAAGGTCCGTACCGTCGAAAAGGAGCACCGACCCGGAATGTCACGGTCGATCGCAGAGCGGTGGCCTGAACTTTCTTATGCAGCGTGGAAGGACACGCGCGACACACTGCATTTGTGGACGCAGGTGGTCGGCAAAGTCCGGCTCACGCT
>DASWAK010000051.1:0-5701 GCA_036391175.1 Pseudolabrys sp. | reverse complement strand
GTGGCAAGACAGTTTGTCTAGCATTTGGTTGCCCTTACCGTGCTGCGGTTTCTGGGCACCTTAATCTCGAAAGTATTTATCGGTTCCCAACGCACCGAGTGAAAATCGAGCCTGGTGTTTAGCTTTGCATTGACAATATTGGCCCCAAGGGGCCGGTCTGGTGTGACCGCGTGCAGGCAATTGTCCCACAAGGGTCACAACAGCAGCGACTCAAGCCCCTCAAAAATTTGCTTTGGAGCCTTTAAAAACAATATTTCCTGCGAATCTGGGGGAAACTCGCCTCAATTTTGTCAGCAAACCGGTTGCGATCGTTAAAGCAATAGTTATCTGGATTTGCGCGCCTAAAACCGCGGTAGTTTTGCTCTTTGTCCCGGAACGAGGCAGCCTTAAGCGAATTGGCGACTTGGAATCGTTGTGCCCGGGTCTCTATGATGGTGCTTGGCCACGTGCCGGCGCGGCCAAACCTCCAGGAAAGTTATTTGCCTTGGCCTAACCATGATGCCTCGAGCCAGCAAGACCCGTCCAACTCGAACGGCCAAGCCGCGTGGCGCTGCGCCGCGGATGGCCGATGACGATCGCAAGCGCCGGACCGAGGGTGGGCCGGGCACCGCTGTTATCACCAAGACGAAGCCGCAAACCAAGCGGCCAAACATGTACCGGGTGCTCATTCTCAATGACGACTACACGCCCATGGAGTTCGTTGTGCACGTGCTGGAGCGGTTCTTCGGCAAGGATCATGAAGCTGCCACAAGAATTATGTTGCATGTGCATCACCACGGGATCGGCGAATGTGGCGTTTTTACCTACGAGGTAGCGGAGACCAAAGTGACGCAGGTCATGGACTTTGCGCGCAAACATCAGCATCCTTTGCAATGCGTAATGGAGAAGAAGTGAGTCGGGGGCGGGCAATACAAATGAACCGGAAAACTTGATGCCAACTTTCTCTCGCAGCCTCGAACAGTCTCTTCACCGCGCGCTTGCGATCGCCAACGAACGGCACCACGAATACGCAACGCTTGAGCATTTACTGCTGGCGCTGATCGACGATCAGGATGCCTCTGCGGTGATGCGCGCTTGCAATGTCGATTTGGACAAGCTGCGCCGTAGCCTCACCGCCTATCTCGAATCCGAATTAGAGAACCTGATCACCGATGGCGCGGAGGACTCAAAGCCTACCGCGGGGTTCCAACGCGTGATCCAGCGCGCGGTGATCCACGTGCAATCGTCAGGCCGTGAGGAGGTCACTGGCGCCAACGTGCTTGTGGCGATCTTCGCTGAGCGCGAAAGCCATGCCGCCTATTTCCTGCAAGAGCAGGACATGACCCGCTATGACGCGGTCAATTACATCAGCCATGGCATCGCCAAACGGCCGGGCCTTTCGGAGTCGCGCCCGGTGCGCGGCGTCGAGGAAGAAGCCGATACGAAGAGCGGTGACGAGCCAAAGAAAAAGGGCGACGCGCTCGAAGCCTACTGCATTAATCTCAATAAGAAGGCCAAGGACGGCAAGATCGATCCGCTGATCGGCCGTGATGCCGAGATCAACAGAACGATTCAGGTTCTGTGCCGCCGGCAGAAAAATAATCCGCTCTTCGTCGGTGAAGCCGGCGTCGGCAAGACCGCAATCGCGGAAGGGCTAGCGCGCCGAATCATTCATGGCGAAGTGCCGGACGTGCTCAAGGGTGCGACGGTGTTCGCGCTTGATATGGGCACGCTGCTCGCCGGCACGCGCTATCGCGGCGATTTTGAAGAGCGCCTTAAGCAAGTCATCAAAGAGATCGAGGCCTACCCTGGCGCGATTATGTTCATCGACGAGATTCACACTGTAATCGGCGCTGGCGCCACATCGGGCGGCGCAATGGATGCATCCAATCTGCTCAAGCCCGCGCTCGCCTCCGGTACGATTCGCTGCATCGGCTCGACGACCTACAAGGAATATCGCCAGTACTTCGAGAAGGACCGCGCGCTGGTGCGCCGCTTCCAGAAGATCGATGTCAACGAGCCATCGGTGCCAGACGCGATCGAGATCCTGAAAGGCTTGAAGCCTTATTTCGAGGAATACCACAAGCTCAAATACACGAATGAGGCCATTAAGGCGGCAGTTGAATTGTCGTCACGTTACATCCATGACCGCAAGCTTCCCGACAAGGCCATCGATGTGATCGACGAGTCCGGCGCGGCGCAGATGCTGCTGCCGGAAAGCCGCCGCAAGAAGACAATCGGTATCAAGGAAATCGAGACCACGATCTCGACCATGGCGAGAATTCCGCCGAAGACGGTGTCCAAGGACGATGCCGAGGTGCTGCAACATCTTGAGCAAACTTTGAAGACTGTGGTCTATGGCCAAGACAAGGCGATCGATGCGCTCTCGGCTTCGATCAAACTGGCGCGCGCAGGATTGCGCGAGCCGGAAAAACCGATCGGTTGTTACCTCTTCTCCGGACCGACGGGCGTTGGCAAGACCGAAGTGGCCAAGCAGTTAGCCGCCTCACTCGGCGTCGAACTGATCCGCTTCGACATGTCGGAATACATGGAGCGGCATACCGTGTCGCGCCTGATTGGCGCGCCTCCGGGCTATGTCGGCTTCGATCAGGGCGGGTTGCTTACCGACGGCGTCGATCAACATCCGCATTGCGTGCTGCTGCTTGACGAGATCGAAAAGGCGCATCCGGACCTGTTCAATGTGCTGCTGCAGGTCATGGACCACGGCAAGCTGACTGATCACAATGGCAAGCAGGTCGATTTCCGCAATGTCATCCTGATTATGACGACCAATGCGGGCGCCTCCGAGCTCGCCAAGCAGGCCTACGGCTTCACCCGCACCAAGCGCGAGGGTGATGACCAGGAAGCGATCAGCAAGATGTTCGCGCCGGAATTCCGCAACCGGCTCGACGCCACCATCACTTTTGCGCATCTCTCGCAGGACGTGATCGCCAAGGTAGTCGAGAAATTTGTGCTCCAGCTCGAGGCCCAGCTTGGCGACCGCAATGTCACGATCGAACTTTCTGACGAGGCGAGCCGCTGGCTGATCGCTAATGGTTACGACGAATTGATGGGCGCCCGGCCGATGGCGCGCGTGATTCAGGAGCACATCAAGAAGCCGCTGGCCGACGAAGTACTGTTTGGCCATTTGAAGGCAGGTGGGCATGTGCGCGTGATTGTCGACAAGGATGAGCAGGGTCGTGACAAGCTCGGCTTTCAGTTCCTTGACGGTCCGGTCACGCCCAAGCAGGAGAAGTTGCCGGCGGCGCGTCCGAAAGCAAAGCGCCGCGCTTCGCCGCGGCCCAAGCCCAAGCGCGGCTCAGTGCCGAAAGTGCCGCTGGCGAAGGTGTAGTTTACCGTTGAACAATAGACAGGCCGGGCTTTGTGCCCGGCCTTCGCATTTTGCGGACCGCGCATGCGTATGCACACAGTTGCGGACACGCCAGCGCTATGAGACAGGTGTGCGGCACCCATGCCGGCGCCTGCGACATTTGAATCTTCTGCCGCCGCCTTTTTCGGCGGGGTGAAATCGGCACTTACGTCGGTGTTTTTCCTGGTGCTGGCAGGCACCTACGTCGGCATGGGCGCGCTGGCCCATGACTTTGGCTTTTCGTCATGGTGGTTAGCGCTATCCACTGTGCTGGTCTGGGCCGCGCCGGCGCAGGTTATCTTAATCTCCGCGCTTGGCGCCGGCTCGGCGCTCATCGAAGCGGCGCTCGCTGTCAGCCTGAGTGCAATCCGGCTGTTTCCGATGGTCGTCGCGTTGCTCCCATTGCTGCGCGGGGAGGGCACGCGTCTGCGCCATTTGTTGCTACCGGCGCATTTCACCTCCGTCAGCATGTGGGTGGAATCGATCCGGCTGTTGCCGGGGCTGCCTCGCGAGCGCCGCATCGCTTTCTGCAACGGATTGTCGGTCGGCTACATGAGCACGGCGGCGAGTTTCGGCTTCGTCGGCTATTATCTGGCAGCCGAATTGCCGCCGCTGCTTGCCGGCGCGCTGCTGTTCCTCACGCCGATGTCGTTCCTGTTGTCGACTGCGCGCAATGCGAAAGCGATGATGGATAAACTGGCGCTGATATTGGGCCTGTTACTTGGAACAATCCTGACCGCCACCCATGTCCAACTTGATCTGATGTGGACTGGGATCGGCGGCGGCACGCTGGCCTATGTCGTTCATCGACTGCGCGAGGCTACGGCATGAATGCCATTTGGGCCGACCTCGCACCTTATCTGGCACTGATCCTGGTCGGATATCTTCCCAATGAAGTCTGGCGCTTGTTCGGCCTGGTATTGGCGCGCGGGCTCAATGAAGATTCTGAAATCGTAGTGTGGTCGCGCGCGGTCGCCACCGCGATACTCGCAGGCGTTATTGCTAAGCTGATAGTATTCTCGAGCGGCGCTCTTGCCGGTATTCCACTCGGCGTGCGGGTAAGCGCCGCAGCATGTGGCTTCCTCACTTATCTCACGGTGAAGCGGTCCGCCTTTGTCGGCGTGCTGGCCGGAGAGGCCGCGTTACTGCTGGGCGGATGGCTAGTCGTGCACTAACCGGCCGCGATGGCGGCGGCGAGTTTCTTGGCATTCTCGGCCAGCACGTCCGGCTTTTCCTTCTCGCTTGCCGGCGGCTTCATGGCAACGCCAGCCTTGCGCGGAATGACGTGGAGATGCAGGTGGAAGACCACTTGGCCACCAGCGCCTTCGTTGAACTGTTGGATGGTAATACCGTCGGCCGAAAATGCTTTAATCGCCGCTTTGGCGACCTTTTGCACAGCCATGATCACATGTGAGAGGTCGTCGGCGCCGATATCGAAAATATTGCGGGCCGATGCTTTCGGTAACACCAGCGTATGGCCTGGTGAGCGCGGCATGATGTCGAGAAAGGCAAGGACATTGTCATTCTCGTAGACCTTGTAGCAGGGCAGCTCGCCGCGCAAAATCTTGGCAAAAATATTATTCGGATCGTAATTCGGCATTGGCGCCCCCGATCATTCCTGTTCGACCAAATCTTTGCGGAACGGCGCCGCCGCTGCAAGTTCTTCGGCTGCGGCCTGTACATAAACGCGCTCGCGCGCCAGATAGTCGGCAACCGCGCGCCGCAAGGCCGGATTTGCGATGAAATGGGCAGAATAGGTGGTGTGCGGCAGGTAGCCGCGCGCGAGTTTGTGCTCACCTTGCGCGCCAGCCTCGACCCGCTTCAGCCCGTTTGCGATCGCGTACGCGATTGCCTGATAGTAACAAATCTCAAAATGCAAAAACGGATGATGCTCGGTCGCGCCCCAGTTACGGCCGTAGAGGGTGTCAGCGCCGATGAAATTAATGGCGCCGGCAATCCAGCGCCCGGCGCGGCGCGCCATCACGAGCAGAATTCGGTCACGCATCTTCTCGCCGACCAGCGAGAAGAATTCCCTAGTCAGGTAGGGACGGCCCCATTTTCGCGAGCCGGTTTCCATATAGAAGCCGAAAAAGGCATCCCAGACCGCTTCCGTCAGGTCCCCGCCGGTGAGCCAGCACACTTCGATACCGGCCCTGAGCGCTTCTTTGCGCTCACGCCTGATGGTCTTGCGCTTGCGAGAAGCGAGACGATTCAGGAAATCTTCGAAATTCGCGTAGTCGGCGTTTTCCCAATGGAATTGCTGGTCGGTTCGTTGCAAAAAACCACGCTTGCCAAGCGCGCGCCATTCCGGCTCGGTCAGGAACGTAACGTGCGCAGATGACAGCTCGCTGG
>DASWAK010000050.1:0-2609 GCA_036391175.1 Pseudolabrys sp. | reverse complement strand
TTTCCTTCGTAGTAGGTCACTGAAAAACCAAAACGTTCATTTTTGAAATAGCGGACGACGTCATCAGCCTTGTCAAGAAAGTCTGCGAATTGCTTCTCTAGGTCAGTGTGGCAGGGAACTTTGTTCGTGTGACAGCGCTTGCCTTCCGCAATTATCCCCGTCCATTGGAAACGCCCAAGAAACTTCGTGTCGAGCCATTCGGGTGTCCCAAGGATCGGTACGGGCGCAATGCCAGCCGATGCAGCGCCGCGGATGCCGGTCTCAAGGACATCGAGTGCCTGACGGCGCCAAAAATATATTCCGAGGTCTCGAACGTCGCTTTTCGCGCCGTCCACGGCGAGTGGAACTACTCGAGAAGCGATGTAACGCCGTGATACCTCCAACAGCTCATCGAATGTCGGACCAATACCGAGGTCTGCAGCCGCACCTGGATTTGTCTCTTGGTACACTCTTGTGACTGTGCCCGGTGATGTAGTCTGACATCCGCTCGCTTATCTGCGCTCTGTCCGCAATCTGCCTGGGTGTGGCCATGCGGAATGACATTTGTACTGCCCTTTTGTACTTCGGGCCGTCCAAATGCTCTGTTGCTGCAGTAACTTGCTGATCTTCCGGCGGAACTCGGGCCGCTGGTGCGGTCGAGAGGACTCGAACCTCCACGGGTTGCCCCGCTAGCACCTCAAGCTAGTGCGTCTACCAATTCCGCCACGACCGCATGGGGAGAAGGACGAAAAGGTCTGGAAACCCCGCGTCCCGATGATGGCGGACCATGTAACAAATAGGATGTTGAGGGACAAGGCCTGCCACCCGTCCAGCCGAAGACTTAATTTTGGTGCCTCAGGCCCTTGTGGCGGTCCGTTCAACGCATGTCGGGTGGCCGCAGTAGCAATTCATTGACGGCAATGCGGTTGCCGTTCGCGACCACCGTGCCCTCGGCCACTGGCAGGCTATCCGCAAGGATGCTCACGGCATCCTCTTCGGAGGCGGTCGACGGCAACTTTGTCGAGTGTAGCCAGCCATCCCTATTGCGCGCAGGTGCGACGGCGAGCAGGCATCAGGTCACCATGCTATGGTGAAAGAGTGGCTAATGCGCGAAACACATTGGTAATCGGCCTTCCAGCACCGGCAGGATCGGCGCCAGTTGAATGGCGGGTTAGCGATTCCCTGGTGCCTTATGAAAGGGCGGTCGCCATTATGGAGGCCCGGGCCGCCGAGATCGCCGCCCAACGCGCGTATGAACTTGTTTGGCTACTGGAGCACCCTCCACTCTACACGGCGGGCACCAGCGCAAACCTGGCCGACGTAATCGAGGCGCGTTTCCCTGTCCACGAGAGTGGCCGCGGGGGACAGATGACTTATCACGGTCCAGGCCAACGCATCACTTATGTCATGCTTGATCTTAAGCGCCGTGGCCCGGACGTGCGCCGGTTTGTCGCCACGCTCGAAGAATTGACCATACGCACGCTGGCCGCCTTCAATGTACGCGCCGAGCGGCGCGAAGACCGCATTGGCGTTTGGGTGCGCCGGCCCGAAAAGGGCGAAGGCTACGAGGACAAGATCGCTGCCATCGGTATCCGCGTGAAGCGATGGGTGACGCTGCACGGCATGGCTCTCAATGTCGATCCAGACCTGTCGCATTTTTCTGGCATCGTGCCGTGTGGGGTTAGCGAAAAACGCTACGGCGTGACCAGCCTTTCTGATCTCGGCACCCCGGTATCAATGGCCGAAGTGGACATGATTTTGCGTCGTGAGTTCGAACTGTTGTTCGGACAAATAACAGATCAAATGGTGGGCAGCACCGAGAATACATCCCCAGCCACGCACTCCATGAGGTCAGCTTCGGTGCCCTCTCGGTGATCGAGCGCATTAATTCGCGCGGAGCTTGGACCGCGCCGGCAGGCTATAACCATGGCTTCGACAGCGGCGCGCGGGCCAGCAAAGACTGCCTCGACGGAGCCATCGCGGCGATTGCGCACCCAACCATGCAGCCCGCGCCGGAGCGCCTCGTGCTCGACAAAGGCGCGATAACCGACGCCCTGTACCTGACCGCGCACAACAACATGGCGAATGATGTTGCCGCTCACGCAAGCTCTCCCGCGTCGAAAATGTGTGCGCCGGTCCAACGCGAAGTGGACCAGCGCTCTACGGAGCGTATATAGGACTCTGGTAATTTCCAGCTTCGGGCTGCAGCAGCGATCATCTCGACATAACCCGGCCGCGGGTTGCCTGTTGCGCGCCGCCGCAAGATATAAATCATTGCGCGCACGCACCGCGTGCCATGGCGCACCGGCAAGTATCGGACATCGTAGAGACCCTGATGCAGCAATTCATAGGCGTGAAGCGCCGCAATGTCGCGCGGCGTCAGCCGCCACAGTACGCCGTGCACAGTGTCGCCCGAGCTTGGCGCAACCGAGCCCCAGCCATCGAGACCAACAAAGAAGCGATAACCGTTGAGTACAGCCGGACCAACGGCACGGACGCATGGACAGCGACGCTTCATCGCAAGGCGATGCATATTGGAGCCATAGGCGAAATAGAAAGTCATCGCCCCCGCATAGCAGACCTTTAGCCGCCGTGTCAGCGCGAGCGCGCACGAATAGACACCGCCGTCA
>DASWAK010000049.1:0-17166 GCA_036391175.1 Pseudolabrys sp. | reverse complement strand
GTTCTGGAAGAAAATGCGGAAGACGAGTTCGCCGAAAAACGAGATCGCGCCCGCGATCACCACGGCGATGACCAGCATGCGCACGTCGCCATTGCGGATATGGGTAAGCTCGTGGCCGAGCACGGCTTCGAGTTCGGCGTCGTTCAGCGCATTCATCAGTCCGCGTGTGACTGTGATGGAATATTGCTTCTCGTTGAGGCCCGTGGCGAAAGCATTGAGCGCGTCATCGTCGGCGATGCGCAAGGTTGGCATGGTAATGCCGCGCGAGATGCACAAATTCTCCAGCAGGTTGTAAAGGCGGGGCTCTTCCTGGCGGGTGACTGGTTGCGCGCCGGTGACAGCATCGATCATCCGCTGGTGGAATTTGTAGGCGATCGCGATCCAGATTACGGTGCCGATGGTCGCGAAGGGAAATGCCTTGACGAGATCGTAGATCGCGGCTTGCACCAGATAGTCTAGCGGCGCATCAACTGTCAGCGCTTCGGCCAGCAGTGCGCCGGCGAACACCATCACATAGACCAGAAAGAACAGGCCGATCAGCAGCGCAACCGAGCGGCGCTTGTTCGATTGGATATGCGTATAGAGTCCGTAGGCGGTCATGGTGCTTCTACTTGTCCCTGACGCGGCGCAGCGCGTGGGCGGTGCGCCGCGGATCCGGGACCATTATGAAACGTGACTGGCGATCCCGAGTCTGCAGCTCATCACTTCGTGCTGCGCTACACTCGGGAAACGATCTAAAACTTCACGCTCGGCGCCTGCTCGAGCTGGGCACGGGTTTCTCCGAGATCGAAAAACGTGCGCTGCGTGAAGCCGAAAGCTCCGGCGAAAAACGACGCGGGGAACTGCTGGATGCCCGTGTTGTATTCCTGCACCGCGTTGTTGAAGAAGCGGCGAGAGGCCGCGAGCTTGTTCTCGATGTCGGACAGGTCGGTCTGCAATTGCTGGAAATTCGCGTTGGCCTTCAGGTTCGGATAGTTCTCCGACAGCGCGAACAATTGGCGTAATGCGCCACTGAGCACATTTTCTGCCGCAACTTTCTGTTCGACCCCGGGCGCCGCGATTGCGGCGTTGCGCGCCTGGACCACCGCATCCAGCGTTCCGCGCTCGTGCGCTGCATAGCCTTTGACCGTCTCGATCAGATTGGGAATGAGGTCGTGACGTTGCTTGAGCTGGACGTCGATATCCGCGAACGCCTGATTGGTCCTCTGTCGCATCGCGACCAGGCCGTTGTAGATGCTGATCGCCCAAATTACGAATACGACAACGATACCAAGAACAACCCAGCCGGTGGTGGACATGGAAACGGCTCCAAATTGGAACGCGGTGAGATCGAACAAAATTAGTATCTCAGGTAAGACCGCAGCCGCCAACGGCAACCGGGTAGGGGTGCCGGTAACAAACCACCGGTGAAAAAAAGACCCCGAGCCTGAACCCGGGGTCTCTTCGCCAGACGGCTATTCGGGGGGTAAGGGGGGAGCCGCCCAGCTGAAATATGCGAGGCACCAACGCCGCGCGCCGGGATTGGTTCCCGGCGATAAAGCGATGACGCAAAGTTTATCCACAGGACGGGTCGCGATCTTGAGACGGTCACGATCGACAAGTTCCATCGCTGCCGGGTACGGGGATTAAATTCGGAGGGCATCATCCCGTGAGCGCGGTGATGATTCGGTGTCTCGTCACAGGCCGTGCAGTCTCGACCGCGATCGAGACAGAGCCGAGCGTGTTCCGCAAATTGCCAAACATCACCGCCCGCATGCACTGCCCGGCCTGCGGACAGGATCATGCATGGACTGTTAGTTCCGCCTGGCTCGCGGGCGAGCCGCGGCTGGTGGAACAGGCGCAGCCAAAGACAACAATCGCAGCTTAGCGCTAGCTCGCCTCGCGGAACCGCACTGCGGCTTCCAGATCGACCGAGACAAGCTGCGAAACACCGCGTTCGGCCATCGTGACGCCGTACAGCCGGTTCATGCGTGCCATGGTGATCGGATTGTGCGTGATGATCACGAAACGCGTGTCGGTTGACTTGGTCATTTCGTCGAGCAAGTCGCAGAAGCGCTCCACGTTATGATCGTCGAGCGGCGCGTCCACTTCGTCGAGGACGCAGATCGGTGCCGGATTGGTCAGGAATACGGCGAAGATCAGCGCCAGCGCAGTCAGCGCCTGTTCGCCGCCTGAAAGCAGCGACAGCGTTGCCGGTTTTTTGCCGGGCGGCTTGGCCAGAATTTCAAGGCCGGCCTCCAGCGGGTCCTCGCTTTCGATCAGCTGCAGCTCGGCGGTTCCGCCGCCAAACAGCTGGACGAAGAGATGCTGGAAGTGCTTGTTGACCTGTTCGAACGAGGTGAGCAGCCGCTCGCGGGCCTCGCGGTTGAGGCTCTGGATGCCGAGCCGCAGCTTCTTAATTGCCTCGACCAGATCGTCGCGCTCGGTGGTCAGCGAAGAGTGCTGCGTCTCCACCTCGCGCAATTCTTCCTCGGCGCGGAGATTGACCGCGCCAAGTCGCTCACGCTCGCGGCGCAGACGTTCAAGCCTTTCTTCGATCTCGACGAGGTTCGGCAGCGGATCGGTCGGCCCGATTTCCGCAAGCTCTGCCACTGCCGCAGGCTCGATCTCGAGCATATCATGGATCTCACGGCCGATATCCGCGAGACGGCGCTTAGCGCCCTCGAAACGTTCCCCTGCGCGGGCAAGATCCTCGCGCGCCGCGCTTGCTGCTTCCAGCGCCGCGCGAGCGTCACGATCGGCTTCGGCCAGGGCATTTTCGGCTTCCTGCAAACGGTCGGCGCCGGCACGCCGCGCAGCCTCTGCGGTCTGGACTTCCGTGATCAGCACGCCGCGCTTCTCCGCGAAAACTTGCGGCGCGTTCTCCAGCTCCGTGCGATCACGCTTGGCCTCGACAATGCGCTGTTCGAGCGTGCCGATCTGGTTGCGCGCGCCCTGCTGGCGTTCGACCCAACCGGTCTTGTCGGAGGCAAGTGTTGCCAGCCGGCGGTCGGCAAGCTCAGCTTCACGCACAATCGCCTGCTGTTCGGCTTGCACCTCGGCGAGTCTAACGCGCTTGGACGCAATATCGTCGCGCACGTGTGCGAGCTTCGTTTCGAGGTCTGCGGCCGGAGCGAGTCCGCTAAGCGCGCTTTGGGCTTGCGCCCTGGCGGCCATCGCTTCGTCGCGGCTCATGTTCAGCCGCGCACGCGCTTCGGCCAGTGCTGAAAGCCTTGCGGCCTGGCGGTTGAGATCGCGCTCGCGCGCCCGTTTTTCGGTTTCAGCGCTGCTGGCAGACTCGAATGCTGATTGCGCCGCTTCAAGTGCGCGGCGCTTGGTTTCCACATCGCTGCGCGCGCTCTCAAGCTCGCCGTCGATCTCGGCAAAGCGGCTGCGCTGGGCTAGCCGGCGGGCGGCGCCGGTCGGCGCGTGCGCGGCGGCGACAAAACCATCCCAGCGCCAGAGGTCGCCCTCGCGCGACACCAGCCGCTGGCCGGTCTTGAGAGCGGCAGCAAGTCGGATGCCCGTATCGCGTTCCACCACGCCGATCTGCGCGAGTCGCCGTGCGAGTTGCGCGGGCGCCTTGACGTAACGTGCCAGGGGCTCGATGCCATCGGGAAGGCCGGGGTCGCCGCCTTCGCTCGCCACCTCGGTCCAGTGCATGGGCGAGGACGGATCGACCGGCGCATCGAGGTCGTCTCCGAGCGCGGCGCCCAGAGCCTTTTCGTAGCCTTTCTCCACGGAGATATGGTCGATCACCGGCGGCCACAGGCTGCGGGTCTCGAGGGACAGCATCTTGGACAGGGTCTTGGCCTCAGTCTCAAGCCGCTGCGCGCGTTTTTCCGATTCAGCCGATGCCTCGCGCGCGGCCTCCAGCTCGGCGCGCGCATTGTTGTGCGCGGCCTCGGCGGCGATGGCTGCGGCTTCCGCTTCCGTCAGCGCTGCTTGCGCCCCCTCAACGACGGCGGCGAGCGGGCCGCTGTCGGCGGACTGCAGCGTTGCCAGCTCGCGCTCGATGGCCTCAATCTCGGATGAAATCCGGGTGATGCGCTCGCCGTGTTCGCGGGCGGCGTTCTCGAAACGATTGCGCTGGGCGGTGAGGTCAGCAAACGCTGTGGTGAGATCGGTGAAAATTGTCTCGGCGGCGCCGAGCTCGGCATCGGCCTCCGACACCTTGGCGTCAACGCCACTGCGGCGGCCAGCACTTTCGCGCGCTTCGGCCCGGATGGTTTCTTCCTCGGCTGTGAGGCGTGCAATCGCCTGTTCGGCGTCGGCCGCGAGGCGCTGCTCGCGCTCGGTGTCGGCTGCAAATTGAACAAGTCGAAGATCAAGTTCGACGATGCGATCCTTGGCGCGCGCTTCTTCGCGATCAAGGTCCTGCAGGGCGACGTTGAGACGGTGCAGGGCGGCGCCCGCGCGTGCTTCCGCTTCGCGCAATTCCGGAAGGCTGGCAGCGGCCAGCGCCTGGCGCTTGGACGCCTCAGCTTCCGCACCGACGCGGTCGGCGACCGTGCGCACGCAGAGGTCCTTGGCGTGCTCGGCGTCGGTCACCTCGCCGTTCGCAGCGGTCCAGCGCAAATGGTAGAGCGTCGCTTCCGCCTTGCGCACCTGTGAGGATACGGTGCGATAGCGGATCGCTTGGCGCGCCTGCTTCTTCAACCCGTCGATCTGAGCGGCCAGCTGGCCGATGACGTCCTCAACTCTCAGAAGATTGGCCTCGGCAGCCTTCAGACGCAGTTCGGCCTCGTGCCGGCGCGCGTGCAGGCCGGCGACACCGGCAGCGTCTTCCAGCACGCGACGGCGCTGTTCCGGCTTGGCCTGGATGATTTCGCCGATACGACCCTGGTGTACGAGCGCCGGCGAGCGCGCGCCGGTCGAAGCGTCGGCAAAGAGGATCTGCACGTCGCGCGCACGCACCTCGCGCCCATTGATGCGGTAGCTGGAACCCGCATCGCGTTCGATCCGGCGGGCAATATCGAGCGAATCCTGATCGTTGAAGGCGGCCGGTGCCGAGCGCGTTGAATTGTCGATTGCGATCGCCACCTCGGCATTGTTCCGCGCGGGGCGGCTATTGGAGCCGGAAAAAATCACCTCATCCATGGACGAGGCGCGCATGGATTTGTGCGAGGATTCACCCATCACCCAGCGCAGCGCTTCGACTAGATTCGACTTGCCGCAGCCGTTCGGCCCGACGACGCCGGTCAATCCCGGTTCAATCAGAAAATCTGTCGGTTCGACGAACGACTTGAAGCCGAGCAGGCGTAGTCGTGTGAGCTTCATTAAGGCCTCATGGTTCTTTTTGTTGGCGCATGACCTTTGGTTCGCCCGATCAAGTCGAGGACAATCTTTTCGAGATCATGCGCAAAGCGGGATGAGAACCCGTCGCTCCATCAGGTTTTGCATTGAACAATTCAGCAAGCCGTTCCGGGGCTTGGCCCCGGCCAGGGTGGCCGTGCGCCGCATCGATCTGGAGAATGAATCGCCGCGACCGTAAGGGCAACTGCCGCGCGGAAGCCGGCGGTGGTTTTCCAGACCTTTCCCATGCGGCGGGGAAAAATTGCGGCCTCGGCGGCCACGGCGCCGGGGTGGACCAAGCCAAAAAACCCTTATCAGCCCTTGAGATAGGGGTCGATCACCTTAGCCATGTCCTCAATAGACAAGGCCCCCGGGTACGACGTTCCGTTGATGAAAAAGGTGGGCGTTGACTGCACTTTGAAAGTGTCGACGGCGCGTTTGCGCACGCTTTCGATGCCGTCGAGCACCTGCTGATTCGCGAGGCAGGCTTTGAAAGACTCCTCCGTGAACCCGGCCTGCTTGGCGATCGCAAGCAGTGGCGGTAACGGCTTCTCCACTGCCCATTGCCGCTGCTGGTGGAACAGCGTGTCGATCAGGGCAAAATATTTGTCCTTGTCGTCCTTGCCAGCGCATCGCGCCAGCATGAACGCTGCGGCAGCGAGATTATCGAGCGGGAATTCGCGGAAAATGTAACGCACCTTGCCGGTATCGATGTAGCGCTTTTTGAGTTCTGGAAAAGTCGTTTCCTGAAAATGCGCGCAGTGCGGGCAGGTCATCGACGCATATTCGATAACGGTCACCGGTGCCTTGTCGTCGCCCATAATCATTTCGGGTAAGGCATCCGGCTTCATCAATTCGACAGTCGGCACTGTCTCGGCGGCCAAAGCCCCGACCCGCGATAACGACGAAACGCCGACCAAGGCGGTGGCAAGTGTCAGGGCAGCCGTGCTCTGGCAAAATTCGCGGCGGGTGATCTGCAACTGAGGCTCCTGGGCTGATTGCCGGTCTGGTACCGCTACTGGCTAGCTGGACCGTACAATTGTGGCAATGGCGGGCCGGCCTGCCAAGGCGCTCGCGAGGCTTAATTTCGCTTGATAGCCGCGCCAAGGCGGCCGAGCGCCTGGCGCAAGTCCTCGTCCTTCACGTCGGGCAAGGTTTCGGCGATGCGCGCAGCGGCCGCCGGATCGGGCTCACGGGCCGGAGGCTGCTCGCGACGTCGCAGCGGCGCCTGGCGCAACGCAATTCGGCCAATGGCCTGCCAGCCGAAGAAGCGGTTGACCCGTTCGAGGATCACGGCGGACAAGTGCTGGATTTCGAGTGCTGCCGGGCCTTCTACCCGCAGCACAAGCGTGGCGGGTTCTGCGACGTCTTTCTCGCTGGCACGCGGCCAGTTGATCTTCAGCGGCTCGCTGTGGGCGGCGATTTCTGCTCCGACAATGTCGGGCCAGCGGGAAATGATCTCAGTTGAGGCAAAGCCCTGCGCCTTGAATGCATTGCCCAAGGTGGTGCTGAGCAGCTCCGAAAGCGGTCGGGGAAAACTGCGCGAGGGCTTGCTCATGAAGAGTTTTCCATGCGCATGATCTTATCCGAAAACCGGTTCTATCCCTGATCAAGCCTAGGACAAGCTTTTCGGGATCATGCGGATAGGCCTTATGCCACCTTTGGTG
This sequence comes from Pseudolabrys sp., assembly GCA_036391175.1. GTDB lineage: Bacteria > Pseudomonadota > Alphaproteobacteria > Rhizobiales > Xanthobacteraceae > Pseudolabrys. The sequence continues at coordinate 10,225 of DASWAK010000049.1, read as the reverse complement.
CCATGACCGTAGCAGCCCGATTGCCGCGGCGGAAGAAAACCGACACGCTGGAGCCCGGCGATCTGCTCGCCTGGTATGACCGGCACGCCCGCGTCTTGCCTTGGCGCGCGCGTCGCGGCGAGCAGGTAGACCCTTATCGCGTCTGGCTGTCCGAGATCATGCTGCAACAAACGACGGTGAGAGCGGTCGCGCCATATTACGCACGGTTTTTGTGGCGCTGGCCAACGGTCGGCGCACTCGCGGCGGCCAGCCTTGACGATGTGCTGCGCGTTTGGGCCGGACTTGGCTATTATGCGCGCGCGCGCAATCTGCACGCTTGTGCGAAGGTAGTTGTCGAGCGGCATGGCGGGCAGTTTCCGAATGATGTGGATGCGCTGCGCGCGCTGCCCGGCATCGGCGACTACACAGCTGCCGCTGTGGGCGCGATCGCGTTCGATCTGCCGGCGGTGCCGGTCGACGGCAATGTCGAGCGCGTGGTGTCGCGCCTGTTCGCCGTCGAAAACGAATTGCCGGCGGCAAAGCCTGCGATCAAGCAGCTAGCCGCGTCGTTGCTGCCAGCGCGGCGGGCTGGCGACTTCGCGCAAGCCTTGATGGATCTCGGCGCGACGATCTGCTCACCCAAGCGTCCGGCCTGCGCACTATGTCCGTGGAACGATTCATGTCTGGCCAGCGAACGCGGCGATCAGGAGACGTTTCCGCGCAAGGCGCCCAAGCGTGAAGGCAGATTGCGACGTGGCGCTGCATTTGTGGTGTTACGCCCCGATGGGCGGGTGCTTCTGCGCCGGCGTCCGGACAAGGGCTTGCTTGCTGCAATGATGGAAGTTCCTGGCAGCGACTGGACGCATGATTTTGACGAAACTGCAGCGCGGCACTCGGCGCCACGCCTGCGTGCCAACGTGCGATGGCAGCGTCTGCCGGGCGCCGTGCGCCACGTCTTTACTCATTTTCCGCTTGAGCTTGCGGTTTTCGTTACGCAGGTGCCGCGCGCAACGGTGGCGCCAAAAGGCGCGCGCTGGGTGAAGATCGGCGATTTACCCGGCGAAGCGTTGCCGAATGTCATGCGCAGGGTTTTGGCGCACGCCCTTGAAACTGAATAAGCAACAAAGAGGAACACTATGACAATCCAACGTCACGATATCGGACCGCGCATGAGCAAAGTGGTGGTGCACGGCAACACCGTTTATCTCGCTGGCATCGTGGCCGATAATCCGAAAGGTAAGACCATCACCGAGCAAACCAAAGACATTCTAAAACAGATCGACGGCTTTCTAGCGAAAGCCGGCACCGACAAAACCAAATTAGTGTCGGCCAATATCTGGATCACCAACATGGCCAATTTCGCCGAAATGAACGCGGTGTGGGATGCCTGGGTATCACCCGGCAACACCCCGGCGCGTGCGACCGTCGAAGCGCAGCTGGCCGCGCCCGACTACAAGGTCGAGATCATGGTGGTGGCGGCCAAGTGAATGGTGGCCATGATGGCGGACGAAAGACTTCCGGGAATTCTTGCGATCTGGAACGACTGCCGCCCGGGTCGCGAGGCTGAGTTCGACGCCTGGTTTCAGGGCGAGCATCTGCTCGAGCGCCTCGCCGTTCCCGGCTTCCTATTTGGCCGGCGGCATCAAGCGATTTCGGGGAGCGCCGGCTATTTTAATTTCTATCTTGTTGAGTCACCGGATGTACTAACGTCAAAGCCCTATTTGGAACGGCTCGACAATCCGACGCCGATGACCAAGCGGATCATGTCCGAGGTGTTCATCAACATGAACCGCACTGTGTGTCGCCGGACAGTTCGGCGCGGCGGATTTCGCGGAGCCTATGCCGTCACCGTGCGCTTCAATGCGCAACCGGACGAGGCAGCATTGACCAAGCGACTCGACGCCGCGCTGCAAGACGCGGCCGTAGTCGGCGGTGAAATCTGGATCGCGCTCGATTCCGTAGGCCAGCCGGTGTCGATGGAAGAGAAGCTGCGCGGTGGCGATAAGAAAATCAAAGGCGCGCTGATGCTCGACACGCTGCGCCAGCGCGATGCCGAATTGCTCGGAGAACGACTGGCAAGGGAATTTCCCGCAGCCGATGTCGGCGTATTCCGCGTGCTCTGCCAGCTCGGCCGCGGCGATCTCTAGGAACTATTCAGCTGCTTCCGACATTTCCGCGCGGACCTGAGCACGGAATTCGTCAATCAGGCGCAGGCCCTTCTCGGTTTCCACGTGCCAGAACGTCCAGCCATTGCAGGCTTCAAGTCCCTGTGCCAGTGCGCCAATGCGGTGAATCGACCCAACGGTGCCGTCGAGCGATACCGCGCCGTCGGCGCGCACCAAGGCCTTATGCCGCTTCTTCGCGTCGACTAACCGGGCACCAGGCGTCACCAGTCCGCGCTCGATGAGCGCCGCAAACGGAACGCGCGGCGCATCGCGCGCGGTCATGAAAGGCGCCAATGTCGGTGCGTCCAGCGGCTTAGTCGCAGCAATGCGTTTATCCGCCGCCTTGGCGTATTTGGCGTCCTGTTCGCAACCGATGAAGCGCCGGCCGAGGCGTTTGGCGACAGCGCCGGTGGTGCCGGTGCCGCAGAATGGGTCCAACACCAGATCGTCGGGGCGCGAGCTCGAGAGGAGGACGCGCGCAAGCAGCGCCTCCGGCTTTTGTGTCGGGTGCAGCTTTTTGCCGTTGCTGCCCTTCAGGCGCTCCTCGCCCGTGCACAGTGGCAGCGTCCAGTCAGAACGTACCTGGATGTCTTCGTTGCCGGCCTTGAGCACGTCATAGTTGAACGTGTAGCCGCGGGCATCGGCGTTACGTGAGGCCCAGATCAGCGTTTCGTGGGCGTTGGTGAAACGGCGGCCGCGGAAATTCGGCATCGGGTTCGATTTCCGCCAAATCACGTCGTTGAGGATCCAGAAGCCGAGATCCTGCATGATCGTGCCGACGCGGAAGATGTTGTGATAAGAGCCGATCACCCAAATGGTGGAGGCGGGCTTCATCACGCGCCGGCAGGCGGTGAGCCAGCGCCGGGTGAAGTCGTCGTAGGCAGAAAAGCTCGCGAATTTGTCCCAGGCGTCATCAACAGCATCAACGCGTGAATCGTCCGGCCGTTTCAAATCGTTGGCGAGCTGGAGATTGTAGGGCGGATCGGCGAAGACGAGATCGACGGAGGCAGCCGGCAACTTCGCCATGCCGGCGATGCAGTCGCTGACAAGAATGCGGTGCGGTTGCGGACTCTCTGAAACTCCACGGGGCGCCCTTGAGGGCGCCCCGCGACGCGACACAACCATGACTCAGGACTCTGACTCAGGTGACGCGGTCGGCGACGCGGGACCTACAACCGACAGGCCTGCATCTTGGGCGCGCAAGGTAAAAAAGCGGTTTATGATTGAGGGTCGCAACTGGGCAAATTCTGCCTAACTAATGTGGGCTTAGGAGGTTATGACGGTGGTGCAAATTTCGAACGTGGTTGGACGCGTAGGGCCAGTTCGGCGATGATTACTGTAAAGCTTTTAGGAGGATTTCGCGATGCGTTGGGATGATTTCCGCCGCAGCGACAATGTCGAGGATAGTCGCGGTGACGAAGGTGGTGGCTTCGGCGGCGGCGGCATTGGTATTCCAGTCGGGGGCGGCGGGCTCGGCATTGGAACCGTCATCCTGCTCGGCCTGATCGGCTGGGCGCTCGGTATCGATCCGAGCGTGCTGATCGGCGGCGCCGAACTCGTCAACAGCGGTAGGCACTACCAGCAGCCCTATGAGCAGCCCGCGCAGCGCACCGGCGCGCCGAAGGACCAGATGGGTGATTTCGTCGCTGCGGTGCTCGGTAATACCGAAGATACATGGACTGAGATTTTCGCGAACAGCGGACAGCAATACAGAGTGCCGCGACTGCGGCTGTATTCCGGTGCGATTCAGGGCGGCTGCGGCTTCGCGCAAGCGGCAATGGGGCCGTTCTATTGTCCGAACGATCGACGGGTTTATCTGGACACTTCTTTCTTCCGCGACATGCGCGAGCGTTTCCGCGGATGTAGCGGCAAGGGGTGCGAATTCGCTGAAGCCTATGTAATTGCGCACGAGATCGGTCATCACGTCCAGAACCTGCTCGGCATTTTGCCGAAGGCGCAAGATGCACAGCGCGCGGCAGGCAGCAAGCCCGAGGCGAACCGTATCCAGGTGCGGGTCGAATTGCAGGCGGATTGTCTCGCTGGAGTTTGGGCACATCATTCCAATCAGCGCTGGAATTCGCTCGAACCGGGCGATGTGGAAGCTGCTCTGCAAACGGCGGCGGCAATCGGTGACGACCGCCTTCAGCAGCAGTCGCGTGGTTACGTCGTGCCCGACGCCTTCACTCACGGTTCCTCGGCACAACGGCAGCGATGGTTCACGACCGGCCTGAAAGAAGGCAAGGTGTCGGCCTGCAATACTTTCGCGGCTTCAATCTAGGGGCGTGTAATGCCTGGCATCGATGAAAGCCGACAATTTGTGCCGTTGAAGATCGCCGTCCTGACGGTTTCCGACACGCGCGAGAGTGCCGATGACAAATCCGGCGCGACACTGGTCGAGCGCGTTCGCGCAGCCGGCCACGTCGTGGCCGAGTGCGCGATCGTCAAGGATGAAATCAAGGCGATCCGGCAACGCGTAAAGGCCTGGATTGCCGACAAGTTCATCGATGTCGTAATCACCACCGGCGGCACCGGCTTTACCGGTCGGGATGTCACGCCGGAAGCAGTCGAGCCGCTGTTTGAAAAGAAGATGGATGGCTTCTCGACCATGTTTTTGTTGGTGAGCGAGAAGAAGATCGGCACCTCGGCGATCCAGACCCGCGCCACGGCCGGCGTCGCCAATTCGACCTACATCTTCTGCCTGCCAGGCTCACCGGGTGCCTGCAAGGACGCCTGGGACGAAATCTTGGTACACCAACTCGATTACCGCTATCGCCCGTGCAATTTCGTGGAGATCCTGCCCCGACTCGACGAACATCTGCGGCGGCCGAAGGCGAAGGGTGCAACGGCGTAACCCCGCGAACTACAACTCCAAGTCCCAAAATTCCGCGACCACGTCCTGACCCCACGTATGCCGCGGCTCGCTCGAGGTGAGTGTGAAACCGGCTCCCTCATAGATGTGGCGTGCCGCCGACAGAATGCTGTGCGTCCACAGCGTAATCTTCCTGTAGCCGGCAGCACGCGCGAAGCGCACGCACTCGTCCACCAGCCGGGTTCCGAGGCCCAGTCCGCGCCCCTTCGGATCGACCAGCAGTAGACGGAGGCGGGCGACGCCGGGCTGCTCGTCCTTCACCAGCATGACGCAACCAACATTCTCGCCGTCGATCTCCGCGATCCAGCAGCGCTCCCGCTTGGGATCGAAGTTGTTGACGAAATCCGCAACGATCTGCGCGCACAGGCCTTCAAACGGTTCGTTCCAGCCGTATTCTTTCGCGTAGAGCTCGGCATGGCGGGAAACGATCCAGCCGAAATCGCCGGTTCGAGGATCACGCAGAACGTAACAGGATTTTCCGTCAGGTTTTTCTGCCGGCGCGCCGGCGAGCAGCGTTTCTATCGTGTTCATGGCGGCGACGACCCGGGCCTGTTGCGTGTCGTCGAGCTTGTCGAGCATGGCGCCGGCCTGCCGTTGCGAGCGTTCCTCCATCGGCGCAAATAATTTGCGGCCGCGCGCGGTCAGGGCGAGGTGACTCTGGCGGCCGTCTTTCGCCGAGGTCGTTCGGCTGATCAAGCCGCGCTTTTCGAAATTGCGCAGCAGTCGGCTGAGATAGCCGGCATCAAGGTCGAGGGCGCGCCCGACATCGGTTGCGGTGAGTTGGTCCCGCTGCGAGAGCTCGTACAGCACCCGCATTTCGCCGAGCGAATACGGGCTGTCGAGATAGGTCTTCCGCAGCACGCCGATCTGGCGCGTGTAAAAGCGGTTGAAGCGACGCACCACCGCGATTGCGTCCTGGGTCGTCATCGCGGGCAGGCTCGGGCGAATAGTTGACTAAGTCAAGTATTCTATTTGCGGCCGGCGATTTTGGGGCTTTGTCACCAGTTAGCCTGTGACGGCGACCGCTGTTGTCAACATGGCTGTGCGCCGGCGGCCGAGGCGGCGTAGCAAGGCCGTCTCTGCATCGGCACTCGCCGAATGACCTCCGACGGCTTCGTAAAAGCGGCGGGCAATCAGCAGTCCCTGTTCGGGCCCGGGGCCGCCTCCGAAGGCGGTTCGGAGCAAAACGACGATTTCGGCAAGGCTTGGTCGCAGGTAATCAGTGGCCCCCGGCGGACGAAACACAGCAGCCCTTGCGGCGCCGTCGAGCAGATCGGTTGTCTGCATGAAGCGGTCGGCAGCGTCGATCCAACCCGCCTGGGGCACCGCGCCGGCGCGCAGGAACATCAGCCAGGGGCTACGGGTGCTCGCAGCCGCTGCTTTCAGCCGTGCCCCAATGGGTTCGGCTGAACTGATGAACCGGCACCCGGCGATATCTGCCACTTCGGCGGTCGCATCGCGCGAGCCCGCATCAGCGACGACCACCTCAGCAAGGAGGCCGGCGGCGGCTCCCGGAACCAGCGCGGCCAAGGTGGGAACGAGCGCTCGCTCCGATTCGTGGGTGGCAATAATGGCGCTCAGCATGGAACCGCTGCCGTTGGATACCGTTGGCACCATATCATCTGGGATTCGTCTTCTAGCCCACCAGCTCGGGTCTCCAGTTGGGCAAATTATAGGCTGCCAAAGGAATGAGCTGATTGTCCGTAACCAACGCAATACTCTGGTGTCTAATTACCTTTAATGGAAAATCAAGGAAACAAAACGGCCCGGAAACCCAATAAAACAGGCACGCAAATAAATTCCGGTTTCAAAAACAACCAGCGGGAAATCGCTAATCGGTAACTTGAAAACTGTTCTTGTTATGTTCACGTACGCTCGCTAGGGTAATTCCATGGCTCGATCAAACGCAGCCCAAACGCGCCCGCCGGTGAAGGAGCTGCCCTCTGCGCCGGCGGGCGGCTATGACGACGTCAGCGAACTACTCGGCGTCGTCGTCGACCATGAGCGCCGGCGCGGCCGCGGTGCACAAAGCAATGCCTCCGGCCGCTATGAGCCACTTGCCCGCGTCGCCTTCGACGACGGATGGCGCACCCTCGACGAGTTGCCTCCCTTCAAGACGACGGTCACGGTCGACACCACGCGCAAGATTATTACGCGCAATGATTCACCCGATATCGGCTTTGACCGCTCGATCAATCCCTATCGCGGCTGCGAGCACGGCTGCGTCTACTGTTTCGCGCGCCCGACCCACGCCTATCTCGGTCTTTCCCCCGGCCTCGATTTCGAATCCAGGCTGCTGGTGAAGCCGGAAGCCGCCAATCTACTCGAAAAGGAATTATCGGCGCCCGGCTATGAACCAAAGGTGATCGCGATCGGCACGAATACCGATCCCTATCAGCCGATCGAGCGCCGTTACAAAGTCATGCGGCGCATCCTGGAGGTGCTCGATCGCGCCGGCCATCCTGTCGGCATCGTCACCAAGTCGGCGCTGGTGCTGCGCGATCTCGACATTCTCGCGCGCATGGCCGAGCGGAACCTGGCAAAGGTCGCCCTCTCTGTGACCACGCTGGATGCAACGCTCGCCCGCAAGATGGAGCCGCGTGCCGCGACGCCAATGCGGCGCCTGGAGACTCTGCGTCGCCTGACCCAGGCCGGCGTGCCGGCGACCGTCATGGTCGCGCCGGTGATCCCGGCACTCAACGACATGGAGATCGAACGCATTCTCGAAGCGGCGCGCATGGCCGGCGTGAAGGAGGCGGGTTACGTGCTGCTGAGGCTGCCGCTTGAAGTGCGCGACTTGTTCCGCGAATGGCTGATGGCGAACTATCCCGACCGTTACCGCCACGTTTTCAAGCTGATCCGCGACATGCGTGGCGGCAAGGACTATGACTTCACCTGGGGTTCGCGTATGAAAGGCACCGGCCCCTATGCCTGGATGATTGGCCGTCGCTTCGAGGTCGCTTGCGAAAAGCTCGGCCTGAACATGGCGCGCAGCTCGCTCACCACCGACCATTTCCACAAGCCAAAGCCCGGCGCTGACCAATTGAGCCTTTTTGAGTCATGAGCGAACCGCACTTCATTGGTGATCCTGGGCGAGCCGCATTTGTCTGATCTCGACGCCATCTTTGGGAGCTCGCGTATAATCCGTAATTTTCGCTCAGCGACGATGGCCGCCTGCAACTGCCGGTCTGAACGGCGCTATCCCCAAATCGTTCACAGCCGCAGTTGACTTGGAATGGCTGCCGCGCACTCATCGCGGCAATGGCCAAAAAAACCAAGCCAACCCCGCGTCTGCCGCTCAATGAGCCGATCTTGCGCCCGACCTTTCGGCGCGAGCGCCGGGCCCTCGACAAGGGCATTTTTCCGGTCGCCGGCTGCGATGAGGCGGGGCGGGGGCCGCTCGCCGGTCCCGTGGTGGCGGCCGCCGTGGTGCTCGACCCCAAGCACATTCCGCGTGGTCTCAACGATTCAAAGAAACTCGATGCCGCGGTGCGCGAGAGACTCTACGAGAAAATTTGCGCGACCGCGCAGGTGGCGGTGGCGTTCGGCGCCGTGGAGCGCATTGATCGCGACAACATCCTGCGCGCCTCGCTCTGGGCACTCGCGCGTGCGGTCAAGGCGCTGCCGGTGCAGCCAAAACTTGTATTCGTCGATGGAAACCAGAAGATCGACTGCGGCTGTGACTGCGAAACAGTGGTTTCCGGAGATGCGTTGGTGCTGTCCATCGCAGCCGCCTCGATTGTGGCCAAGGTTACGCGCGACCGGCTGATGACCCGGCTGGGCCTTGCTCATCCCGGCTACGGCTTCGAACGGCATATGGGCTACAGCGTACCGGAGCACTTCGCTGCGCTGGCCCGCCTGGGGCCGACCATCCACCACCGCAAGTCTTTTGCGCCGGTGGCGGCCAAACTCGCCGCCTTGGGCGGGGCCTCCGATGAGATGATTTCCGAGTTGTTGCCTCTTTAGCGCACCTTCTCTATTCCTGCCGGCGCATGATCCCGAGAAGCGGGGACCGGTTTTCGGATAAGATCATGCGCGACGGATAGACGGTTCCTGCTGTTTTCACCCGCCCGGGCCAATGCATTACGTCTCCCTGCTTGTTGAATTTCTGCGCGGGCGCCCGGCGGTGGTGTTCTGGACCGTGGCGCTGACGCAAGCCGCGCTTTGGACCCTGATCCCGGCCCTTTTCTACAGCGCCCCTCCAGGAGACGTGCCGATGCTGCTCGCCATCGGCCATGAATTCGTGCTCGGTAGCTATCTCGGCCCGCCCCTTTCGTTTTGGCTTGGCGAGATCGCCTTCGCGGTGGGCGGCAGCCTCGGCCTCTATGCGCTGGCACAGGCCTGCATTGTCGTTGCCTATTGGGCAGTGTTTAGTCTTGGCGGCGTCATCGTCGGCACCCGCCACGCCGTCCTCGCCGTGCTGCTGATGGTCGGCATCGCGGCTTTCACGGTGCCGAGCCCGAATTTTGGTCCTGCAATCCTGGCAACGCCGTTGTGGGCGCTTGCGCTGCTCTACTACTGGCGCGCGGTCGGCGAGGGCAGACGCGGCTACTGGTTTCTGCTCGCGCTCGATCTCGGCCTGTTGCTGCTTGCAAGCTATGTCGGATTGATCCTGCTCGCGCTCATGATCGTCTTCACACCATTGACGGCTCGCGGGCGAAAGGCATGCCTCCATCCCGAGCCGTGGATCGCCGCACTGCTTCTGTGCATCGTTGTATTTCCGCACGCGCTTTGGTTCAGCAGCGGGCGATCGCTCGTACTGGAAGGTATCGAAGAGAGCGTTGCGGCGGCGGGCCGGCTATCTCCGGGCGTGTGGTTGTGCCTTGCGCTGGTGGCAACGCATCTCGGCCTCGCATTGCTCGTAACGTTGACGAGCGGGTGGCCGCGCCACCCACGCGAACGCGCGCCCGAGATCGATCGCAACCCAGTCGAGCCCTTCGCGCGCACTTTTGTCTTCGTTTTTGCTTTGGCGCCGGCGTTAATGGCAATTGCGCTTGCGTTTGCCAGCGGTCGACTTGGACCGCTCGACCGCGTCGCGCCGCTCGTGGTGCTTTCAGGGCTTGCGGTGGTCGTCGCTGCCGGTGACAAGGTGCTGCTCTATCGTGAGCGGCTGGTATCCACTGCTTGGCTTGGCCTGCTGGTGGCGCCGCCCGTGCTTGTCCCAGTCGCCATGACGATTTTTCCGTGGACGGCGGGCGTCGATCTCACAATA
>DASWAK010000048.1:0-7609 GCA_036391175.1 Pseudolabrys sp. | reverse complement strand
CGACCGGGATTTCTGGCGCCCCCTCCGGCGCTCAGCTTTCGAAGTCGAGCCGTTCTGGCGGCGTCAGCTGAAATGGGGTGGCGCTCCCGCTGTCGACGTTGTCGAGACGGATAACGCGTATGAGCTCACTGCCGATCTTCCGGGGATTGACGAGAAAAATATCGAGGTGAAGCTCGTCAAAGGCGGCCTGACGATCAAAGGCGAGAGGCAGGAAGAGAAGGAGGAGAAGAAAAAGGACTACTATATCCATGAACGCCATATCGGCTCCTTCGAGCGCCACTTCGCACTACCGGAGGGCGTCGACACCGACAAGATCGAAGCAAGCTTCAAGAAGGGCGTGCTCACGGTGAGGCTTCCCAAGAAGCCTGAGGCCATCAAGCCCGAGAAGAAGATCGAGGTCAAAACTACTTAAATGAAAAATTCAAAAGCCCCGGCACCGGCCGGGGTTTTTGTACTCTCTGCTCGGATGGCCATTAGACCATAACAGGGAATCGAATAAAGCCCGATAAACCGCACTATTCCAAAGACCCTGGGAAAGTCTCTAGTTGTCAGGGACTGCGTGGTGGGCCCGGGAGGACTCGAACCTCCAACCAGACCGTTATGAGCGGTCGGCTCTAACCAGTTGAGCTACGGGCCCAGTACGCCCCTTCTATCAATGCACGCGGGCGAAACGCAATGTCGGGCCTCCTGACCGATCGGTGATTGCGCTAGGCTGCACATCCAAATTCGTCAGGAGCACCATCGCCATGCATGTCTTCAGCCTCGAGCGCGAACAGCAGTGGGATCCCAAGCACCATGTTGAAAAGATCCTCGGCAAAGTGGCCGAGGGCGACTTCACCGTGGCTTGCTGGGAGCCCGGCCAAATCAGCCCCTATCATTGCCATCCGCATGCCACCGAAATCTATTTCTGCTTTTCCGGCAGAGGCACCATGCGAACACCGACGGAAAGTATCGCGGTTACGCCCGGCGCCTTTGTCGTTCACCCGCCCGGCGAGGTGCACGAATACGAGAATGGGCTGGCGCGCACGTTGCTTTTCCGCGTACGTTACGGACCCGACATGCGCGCGCACCATTACGAATGGCGCGGCAACAAAGACTGGAAGCAGTCTGCTGATGATGCCGAGTATTATCGGCGTCATCCGGTCGGCTGATCACATCTTCAAAAGTCGCTTGGCGTTTCCACTCAATATTTTGACCTTGTCAGAGTCGGAGATCGACACGCTTTCCATCCACTTGACTGCCGGCGGATTCATCACGAATGGCCAGTCGACTGAGAACAAAATGTGGTCCACGCCCATCTCCAGCATGCAGCAGATCAGTGCCGGGTCGGAGAAGAAACCACTGGTGGTCACGTAAAAGTTTTTGCAGAAGACATCGCGAAAGCTCATCGCCTTCTGCCCCGGCCGCTTGAGCGAAGCATCGATACGCCAAACCAGGAACGGCAGCGTCTCGCCGAAATGGCCGAGAATGATCTTCAGGTTCGGGTGCTTGTCGAACACTCCGGAGAGGACCAGCCGGATCGCTTGCGTCGCCGTCTCCACTGTGTAGCCCCAGGCCGGCCGCACCACCAACGGGAAGTCTTTGGCATAGTCCTGGTAATAGATTTCCGTCACCTTCGGATGCGGCAGCGAGGGATGGAAGTAGATCGGCACGTCAAGTTTTTCCGCGCGCTCGTAGATCGGCCAGAATTTCTTGAGGTCGAGGAACTCGCCGTTTGACATGCCATGCAGCATGGCGCCCTTAAAACCAAGCTTGGTTACAGTGCGCTCGAGTTCGTCGGCGGCGGCCTTCGGATCGGCGGTCGGCAGGGCCGCAAAAGCTGCGAAGCGTTTGGGATTAGCCGCGCACACTTTGGCGAGGCGGTCGTTCACCTGCCGGGTCAGATCTACGGCGATGTCAGGCGCCAGCTTCTGGGCGGATGGCGCGCCATGCGAGAGAACCTGGATGTCGATGCCGGCCTCGTCCATCTCCTTCAGGCGCAGACTGCCTAGATCATAGAGCCGCTCGTCTGTCTCATTGCCACGTCCGGCTTCGGGACCAGTGAAATGCTTGGCCAATTCCCGATCCCAATAATGCTCCTCGATGGCAATGATTGGACAATTCGGCTTTTTCATCATGACGCTTCCTCGCAACGCTAATGGAACCGCTTCGTAGCAATCGCGAGGTAAGCTGTCACGGCCCTCCCATGACGGTCGTGTGCGGCAGCGCCAGTGATATAAATGCCGCACAGCTTGCTGTTGCCGAACAAACGGTTCGCAAGCGGGGCTTTGGTATTGACCCCGACTCAGTTATGCACAGGGCGATGCTGCCGATTCTCCGGATTCTCCCTGTGGGCGGCGTACTTCTCGCCATTTTGATCCTGGTGCTGGCGCTTAGCCCGCCAGGCGGATCCCGTTCCCCTATGGCTGCAACGATCGCGCCCGCACGCGGCGCATTAGTTGACCGCGACCGTCATCCCGAAGTGCGGCAATTCCTTATCCTCGCTGCCCTCAAACGCGCTGATGAACTCAATCGTTTACGTGGGCTGCCCGACACGCCGGCTTACTCCGATAACGCACAATCCAAAGTCGCGGGCCTCCCCAACGACCGAAGCGACACGGATCCGGAAGAAACGGGCTCGATTAATGAGACGCCCAGCGCTAGCATTCCAGTCGAAATCGGCGAGCCCTCGTCGTTTGAATTGCCCGTGACCTCGCAGGAGGAAAGCGCGCCGGCGGTCAGAAAACCTGAGCCTGCCAAACCGGAACGGGAAATCCGTCGCCGCGGGGCACACCGGGCGCGCCATAAAGTGACGGCCAACGCCACGCCGCCTCATCAGACCACTCTGTTCGAGATTTTGTTCGGCGGGCAGCAGTACCAACAACCGGCATACGGCAGCCAGCAGTCGAATCAGCGGTACCAACAGCAGCTATATGCTGCCTCGCAGGCAACTCAGTCGGCCTTTTCCACGGTCCCCCGCACCATACCTTATTAGCGCGGGGCGACACCCTTCGATCGCGACATCAGGTTGCCCGGCTACAGCGTCGCGAGCGGCCGCCAATGTCACTATTACTGCTGCGATTAGTAGTAGTCGGGACGGCCGCTATAGAAACTCGAGGAGGAGGCGACATCTTCGCTGTGCGAGATTGCCCTACGCGGGCTTCGCTCTGAGCTGAATTTCACGCTGCCCAGCGCCGCAGGAGCGTTCGCGTCGAGCGAATTATCCGCAGACTTCATCGGCATGCCCTTGCTCTTGGCAGCATAATAATAACCGGCGGCATAATAATGCACGGCGCGATTGGTATTGCCGTTGGCGACGCGATAGGCACCGGCGAGATATTTCACCGCGTAGGTCATGTTGGTGTCGGCATCAAGGAGGCCGGCGGCATTGCCGGTGTATCCCATGGAGCGGGCTGTCGCGAGCTTGATCTGCATCAGCCCATAGTTGCCTGCACTGACGACGCGCGGATTGCCGCCGCTCTCACGCTTGATCACACGACGTACCAGATCCTCCGGCACATTATTCGCCGCCGCATGGCGGGCGATCAACGCATCGAGATTGCCATTGGCATCGAGACTCGCCAAACGCTGCTTTTGCGCGAACGCCGGGGTGGCGGCGAGTGCGACCAAAATCGTTGTAATTGTGAGTTTGCGAATCATATCGGCTCCGGTCTTGCAGACGTGAGTTGTGGGGGAAGCGCGGCTTTTCACAGCAAACCTCGGCAACTTTGTGACGCAACTGCGTTAATCCCCACGCGTTCCATCACGAAATAATTCAATTTATGGCGGTATACCCCCCATGCCGCATCGATTTACCGCTCTCAGTCGTCTACAAACCTTTTTGATTCGCATCAAAGTCGTTCGCGTGCACCCCGCTTTAGCCTGGCTTGGGCCGATTTCTACACGCGAAATTTCCGAAGATCGGGGAGCACCAAATAGGAAAAATCTCTCCGTATCCAGTCGCGGCGCGCGAGGTCCGTGTGTAGGCTTCCCGACATAATTTCGAGAGGGGAGGCCAGTTTGAACACGCCGCACACCACGCTGGAGGACCGCGTGCGCGCGGTCGAGGATACGCTTGCCATCTACCATTTAATCGCGAGCCACCCTCCGGCCGCCGACACGGGTACTGACCGCTATTACCGCGATGCGTTCACCACGGACGGCGAGATCGATCTCGGTGGGGGCAAGGGCGCAACCGGCAACGAAGCGATTGCGGCGATCGTGAAGACGCCGGAGCACCAGGCCGCGATTGCCGACGGCCTCTGCCACTTCGCTGGATTGCCGCGCGTCGAGCTCCACGGCGACACGGCGGTGGCGACGTCGTATTTGCAAGTCATCACGCCCGACCGGCAGGCCCCTCCGCGTGAGGTTTCTGGCCACGGCACATCGACCGGCTTCCGCATCCACCGCGTCGGCGCCAATCGCTGGGAACTAAAGCGCGTGAAAGACGGCTGGAAAGTCGTGCGGCGTACGCTGCGACCGCTCGACGGCACCGACGATGCGCGGGCCTTGCTGCGGCAGGCGATTGCCCTGTAATTTTCTCAGCGAAACGAAACAACCGAAAACGAAACAGGGAGCGTGACATGCCGAAGGCTTATTGGGTGGTGACCTATCGTTCGGTGAAAAATCCGGAAGCCTGGAAGGCCTATGCCAAGCTCGCGGTACCGGCGATTGAATCGTCCGGCGGCCGCTTCCTGGCGCGCAGCAACCCAGCGAAAACCTATGAGGCCGGTATGAACCAGCGCGTGGTGCTGGTGGAGTTCGACAGCCTCGACAAGGCCCTCGCCTGCCATGACACGCCCGCTTACAAGCAGGCGCTCAAGGCGCTTGGCACCGGCAATGTTGAGCGCGATATGCGCGTGGTCGAAGGCGCTGCCTAGTTTGTCGTCGCCTTACTCGGACCGGCTTCGGCGGCTCGAGCGTAGGTTTCCGATGGCAACGAATGACGGTCTCACCACTCCGCGAACGGATAACGCTTGTGCGCAGCCGCGGCGTCGCGCTGTGCCTCGGCGATCACTTCGAAAAAAGTCACGATGAAGAAAATAACGCGACCGAAGCCGGCGCGCGGCGGCAAAAATGGTGCGCGAACGGACAATGTAGTCATTGATCTTCAGCTCTTTGAGAATGTTAGAAGCCCGATGAAGACGACAGGAATCGGCGCTCGATCTCCCGCTCGGTCTCATCGGTGAATTTGCCGTTGGCGAGATAGCGCGCGATCTCACGTTCAGCCTGGCGGCGACGCGACTCCATCATGGCTGTGGCGAGCCAGCGGAAGAGGCCGTGGCGAGTGCGCGCAGGAGTTTCAGCGACGAAATTGCGCGTGGCAACAGTGGACGGGGCGTAAGCCATGGATCATCTCCCTTTGTTGGGCTCGACGACTCCATAGGCGCTTCCAATTTTTTTATTATTGTTGTTGTTGCCGTGAACATAAGCGTTGCTCGCCGCCGACACCACGTCTGGCGGAACATAGGCTCCATGCGCGTGACTCATGCGAATTGTCGCGCGTGCGTCGCAATTGCGTGCGTTTGATTCAAAATGCATCGCCTGTTGCCTGCTGCGACAGCAATTCGGCGAGGACGCCACACCTCCGCCGCAAAGCTGCAAGCATTCATTAACGAATGAAGCGTGGCGCACCTTCGTTTGCGCACCGATTGCTAAAATCGCAATTCATGCCTATATAGGTGTCGTTCGCGATTGCGCCTGCCCTTGCAGTTTCGGCCTTAACGGCCTTTTCCCAAGAACACGCAAAATCCGGATATGAGGCCCGTGCGAATGGTTTGCATGGGGCATAAACGTCATTTCGCGTTTTATAAAAGGAGGCCATGATGGCCACAGGTACCGTTAAGTTCTTCAACGCCCAAAAGGGCTTCGGCTTTATCGTCCAGGACGGCGGCGGCCCCGATGTGTTCGTTCACATCTCGGCGGTCGAGCGCGCCGGTATGAGCAATCTCAACGAGGGCCAGAAGCTTTCGTTCGACGTGCAGGCCGATCCGCGCAGCGGCAAATCCGCTGCTGCTAATCTGCAAGCAGTCTGATTTCTGTTTTGACGACAACGCCAGCGCGTGAGCGCTGGCATTTTCTTTTGTGCTAGGACGCCGCGCATGGCGAAGAAACCGGGGAGCAATCCCAAAAACGAATTCGTGTTCTTCGACGTCCTCTACGAGGACGGCTCGCAGCGCTCCAACCGGCGTGTACCGGCGGAGCTGCTCGGCGGCCTGGAGAAGGACGAGCCCGCGCGCGGCTTCATTATCGAGCAGGATCGCGAGATCGCTGAGAAGTCCGGTCGTGCTCCGCTGCCGATCAAGAGCATCGGCCGCACCGGCGCCAAGAAAAATTGAATAGCTAGAAGCAAAGATTCGTCACGAACTTTCCGTTTTTATCCTTGATCACATAGGGACATTCCGCGCGCTTGAGAGCAGCCTTGGCATCTTCATTTCCGAGCGCAGCGGCTTTCTCGTAGTAGGATTTGGCGGCGCTTGAATCCTGCGGCCCCCCTCGCCCGCTTTGTGCAAACGCACCCATTCGCTCCATTGCCGCGGGATGACCCTGCGCCGCGGCCTTTTCAAACAAATCGCGCGCGGCGACATCGTCTTTCGGCCCGCCAATGCCATCCGCCGTCATCAGCCCGAGCTGATATTGCGCTTCTGCTGAATTTGTCTCCGCCGCTTTGGACAGCATGGCGCGCGCCTTGACGGGGTCCGACGGTACGCCGCCCGAGAGTACCGCAAGATTGGTAACACCACGCGGATTGCCGGCCTCGGCAGCGCGCTCGAACAGCTTGCGCGCCCCGGCCTGGTCCTTCGGAACGCCTGTCCCGGTGCCGAGCAGCACGCCAAGCTCGACCATGGCCGAAGTGCTGCCTTTGTCGGCGGCCTTGCGCCAGGTGCTCATGGCTTCCGGCAATTGCCGATTGGCTGCGTAAGCGCGGCCAAGCTCGTAAAGCGCCCGACGCGATGACGCCGACGCGATTTTGCAAAATTTGATCGCTGTTGCGATATCGGACTGGGCGATCTCGGCAGTGCCTTTGATGTCCGCCGGCTTGTCCGGATCGGCCGGGTCGGCAGCGATCCGGTCGCAAAGTACGAGATCGGCCGATTGAGCGTGGGCCGAAGTGGCGGCGATGGTCAGCGCCAACAAGCCGACGCTGAAGTTGCAGGCGATCGAAACTGCGCCAGATCGTTTCAACAGGATCCTCATGTCGCCTACTCACACTTTTGCGACAAAATGATTTTAAAACTACGGGCCTGAGCCAGCAAGCCAGAGCTTCGGGAAGCAGCCTGTGCCCGGATCGGCTAGTATAGGCATAATGTTCTCACCCGCCGCGACCAGCGATTTCTACAAACACCTGCCGGTTTTTCGCGATTTCACCCAGGTGGCAGACGAAGCCTACTTCAAGCCGCTGCCCGATGACTGGATAGTCGGCGTGGCCGACGTGCAGCAATCGACCAAGGCGATCCGCGAAAACCGCTACAAGGCGGTAAACATGGCAGGCGCCGCAGTGATCGCTTCAGTCGCCAATGCGCTAAAGGGGCGCGACTTCCCGTTTGTGTTCGGCGGCGACGGCGCCAGCTTCGCGGTCCCGGCTACCGATGCGGCTCTGGCCCGCCAGGCGCTCGGTGAAACGGCGACT
>DASWAK010000047.1:0-1910 GCA_036391175.1 Pseudolabrys sp. | reverse complement strand
GGTGGTGCGACTTTATTCTTGCTGTGGTTGCTCATGAGCGTTGCGATCATCGGCGGTTATATCGTGATGCTGGTTGCGCTTTGGCGCGCCATGAAAGCTCACGAATCCATCGCGCAGGCGGTCATCGATATTGCACGCCATCTGGAGAGGACCGGGACGGCGAAACATGACGTCGATCGTTTTACGTTTGGCGAATAGGAGTTCGGCTGCCGAACGCACCTGCACCCGAGGCCCATAACGCAAGCAGCATGAAAATACGACGTCCTTTTTACGAACAGAATACGCTCGAAGTCGCGCGCCAATTGCTCGGCAAATACTTAGTGCGCCGGCATCCGGAAGGCATCACCGTCGGCCGGATTGTGGAAACCGAAGCTTACGTCGGACCCGAGGACAAAGCCTGCCACGCGGCGCGCGGCCGCACGGGGCGGACGGAGGTAATGTTCGGTGAGCCGGGGCATGCTTACGTCTATTTCATTTACGGATTTCACCACATGCTCAATATTGTCACCGAGCGGGAGGGTTTCCCGGCTGCCGTGCTCATTCGGGCGGTGCAGCCTGTTCGCGGTATATCTTTAATGAAAAAACGACGTGGAACGGATGAACCGCGCAACCTCGCCAGCGGGCCCGGCAAGCTCTGTCAGGCATTTGCTATTGATCGAACCTTAAACGGCGGCGACATGTGCGGCAGCGTTCTCTACGTGCGCGACCCCGGGGAGCCGGCTCCGGACATTATCACCACGCCCCGCATCGGCGTAGATTACGCGGGAGAATGGAAACACAAACCGTTTCGGTTTTTGATAGGCGGCAATGGATTTATCTCTAAACCGTGAAACGAACCGTATATTCTATTTGTGCTGCTCGGTGCCGGCTGTGAATCGCTCGATCACGTGACGGATCATGCCGGCGGCAAGCTCGTGCTCGCCCATGAACACCTTTCCGGCATTCTCTTTTTCAAGCAGCACCGCCTCTTCTTCGCTGTGCGTCCGCACGACCGTCTCGATGCGCGGGTTGAGTGTGCGCGCGATCTCGATCATCCGCCGCACGTCGAGCGTATCCGGAGTCGCGATCACTAACATACGTGCCCGCGCGACGTGCGCCTGAATTAGAACGGCAGGTTCCGAAGCATCACCGGAAACCGCCGGTATGCCGTTCGCACGCAGCTTCTCGACAATCTCGCGATTCTCTTCGGCCACGACAAACGGTATACCTTTCTCGGTCATGGCTTCGCCGATGCGTCGGCCGACGCGGCCATAGCCGGCTAGCACCACCTGTCCGGTAAGGCGATTCAGATCGACGGTCATCGGCAGCACCGCCAGTGGATCGTCAGGGCGTTCCAGAGTCTGCGCCAGTTTCGAGCGGGATCGAATCCAGGCTTGTGCAGGCTCAATGGCGCGGAACACCAGCGGATTGAGCGCAATCGAAAAGATCGCCCCCGCGAGGATGAGGCTCTGGCCTTCCGTCGGCAGAACTCCGAGGGACGCCCCCAGGTTGGCCAAGATGAAAGAGAACTCACCGATCTGCGCCAGGCTCGCCGATACCGTAAGCGCCGTGTTGAGCGGGTAGCGGAACAGAAGGACGAGAAAAAAAGCGGCCAGCGACTTGCCGAAGATGATGATCGCTACGACCGTGATCACCTGGAGCGGCTGGCGGATCAGAACGTTGGGATCGAACAGCATGCCGACTGAAACGAAGAACAAAACCGCGAAAGCATCCCTGAGCGGTAAAGACTCTTCGGCCGCCCGGTAGCTCAGAGGCGATTCGCGCATGACCATACCGGCGAAAAAGGCGCCGAGAGCGAAAGAGACGCCGAAAAGCTCGGCGGAGCCATAGGCGATGCCGACGGCGGCTGCAATGACGCACAACGTAAAAAGCTCCCGCGAGCCGGTGCGAGCGACTTGCCAGAGCAACCA
>DASWAK010000046.1:0-6704 GCA_036391175.1 Pseudolabrys sp. | reverse complement strand
CAAAAACCCGGACCCCAATCTGCGAACCCGCCCGACGCTGGGCATGCCAATCCTGCTCGGCATGACGCCAAGCCAATCAAATCGATGGGATGGACAGATTTATAATTCGCAGGACGGCCACACTTATTCCGCCAGCATCAGCCTGCTGGATTCAAATACTTTACGCGTGCAGGGGTGTTTTCTTGGGTTTTTGTGCGGCGGTGAGAATTGGACCCGTGTCAATGCTCAGGACGCGCCGGCTACGCCTCCGACCCAACGAACTCCGGCAAAACAATCCAATAACCGCAAAACAACCGGCAGCCAGTCTCAGCCGAGCGATGATGTGTGTTCGCTAGCGCTTGGTTCTGCGGGGCTTACCCATGAGCGCGGGCTGAAATAACACCGCCGCCGCCAAAGTGCACAGCAACGATAACGCCAGAAGCTTACCCATGCTTGATGTGCCGGGATGTTGCGAAAGCCATAGGCTTCCGAAGGCGGTTGCCGTGGTCAAAGCGCTCCAGATCACGGCGCGGGTTAGACTCGACTGCAGCAGGTCCGTGCGGCCGGATCGCCAAGCCATGATGTAGTAGATCTTAAAAGCGACACCAACGCCCAACAGCAAGGGCAGCGCAATGATGTTGGCGAAGTTCAGTGGCATGCCGATTAAGACACAAATTTCAAGCGTCACGACCCCGGCCAGCAATAGCGGCACAAGAGTGAGTAAAACATCGCCAAATCGCCGCAAAACAATCCATAGCAGGATGGCAATTGAAACGAGTGCATAAAGCCCCGCTTCGAAGAATGCTCTGACGATCGTATGACTCGATTCCAGGATTGAAATCGGACCACCCGTGGCATTTGGATAAACAGCGACAACCGCGCGAGCAAACGACCGCAGAACCTCTGTGTCGTCGGTGTTCCCTTTAGGCGCAACTTCAATGCGAGCGCGCCCATCTGACGTCACCCACTGCTGTCTCAGGACCGGCGGCAGATTGTCCCTACTGATACGCTGGGCGCCCAGAAAACCACGCAATTGAGCGATGTCGGTTTCGAACGGCACGATGAATGCCGTTTGCGCGCGTGCGCGCGTCTCCTCTATCGCTTGAGCCAATTTCATTACGTCCGTGGCCAAACGCTTGGCCGCATCGGCGCCCGGCCCTTTCGCGTTCGCAGCGATTTTATTGAGCTGATCGGCCATGCCATTGAGGGCTGCAATATTTTCGGCATCGGTCGGCGGCTTGCTTGATCCCGGCCTTTGCAGGGCCTGACCAAGCTGTCGGCTTAGGTCCTGGATTAGTGTCAACTTCTTGTCCTGATCCTGCGGCACAAAACTGAGTAGGGTCCTCGCCTGCAAGACTTGCGGCAGCTTCCGTAACTGCTCCGCTGCTTTTGAAGCGTCGTCGAGCGACGAGGTAACTATGTTGACTGAATTGATACCTGTTCGCGGGTCACCGCCGAGATCGAGCAAGGTCGAAATCGACTCCGTCTCGGGACTGCGCAAGTGAATGGGATCGAAGTCGAACGTGAGATAGTAGAGCAAGGGCGATCCCACGGCAGCAATCGTCAGCGTCCCCACAATGACGGGTACGCGATAGACTTGGAGAAATCGATCTATCGGCGCAAGCGCCTGGTATCCGACGGGCTCAGGCTCGCCGGTCGGATTGAGCACTGTGAGGAGTGCCGGCAACAGGGTAATGCTTGTAATATATGCGATCAGCATGCCCACGCCAGCAATTGCACCTAATTCAGAGACACCGCGATAATCTGTCGGAAGGAATGACAGGAATCCGGCTGCCACTGCCGCCGCGGCGAGCGTCAACGGGACACCTATTTTCTCTGCCGCCTGCGTCAGTGCTAGACGGAGCTTGGGCACATCATGACGCTCGGCACGGTAGCGCACTGAATACTGAATGCCGAAATCGACTCCGAGACCGACAAACAAAACGGCAAACGCGACCGATATCATGTTCAATGCGCCAACCATCATCAGCCCAAGCGCAGCAGTGAACGCTAATCCAACGAAAAGATTGATGAACACTGCAATAATGATGCGCGCCGACTTAAGCGCCAGCCAAAGGATCGTAAGCACAATGATGATGGTACCGATAGCGTTCGCCAGGGCACCTTGCTGAACGGTTGCGAACTCTTCGTCCGCCATCGGTACCGAGCCAGTCAGGCGCACTTGCGCTTGGTATTTTTGCTTGAGCTGCAAGTCGGATACGATTTGTCTGATAGCGCTGCTCGAGGCTTCGCCAGGCTGAAGCGCAGAAAAATTAAGTACGGGACGGACTTCGATAAGCCGCCGCACCTCGGCGGGCGTGGGCTGCTGACCGCTTAACATCGCCTGCCACGAAAATGCGGCCGGGCGCCCCGCCAGCACATCCTCCAGCGTCGTGGATGCCATCGACAAAGGCCGAGCCAAAGCGTCGAGCGTGATCATGCGGTTTTGCACACCGATGAGGCCCAGCGATAGTGTGCGTGTGAGACCACGCAGGCTGGGGTCACCGACAAGTGTGCCGACTAGAGGAGCTGCCTGCCCGAGGCCCTTGGTGAAGCTCGCGACATCTTCAGTTGGCCTATACAACAATCCGTTGCGCGCGAAGAATTCACTACCTTCAATATCATTGACCGAGCGGAATAGTTGAGGCCGTGACTTCAATTGCGCAACCAACTCGGCGCTGGCGCGGGAGGCATATTCCGCCGTGGCGGCATCGACGACGACCAGAGTGGAACCGAAGTGGCCAGGAAACGCCTTCTCGAAATCGGCTTCGCGCTTGCGCCAGTCAAGATTGGGTGAAATCAGCTTGTTGATGTCAGTGTTGATAGCGAAATGGCGGGCCGAATAAGCTGTTGCGCCCCCTGCCCCGATCACGGCTAAAGCAATGATCGGCCAAGGGAATTGAGTACAAAAACGGACGATTCTCGTAACTAATAACTTTAGCATGAGATAATGTCGCCTTCTAGGTAAGTCACCCCCCACTTGCACTTGGATGCAATATTATCAATCCTTTCTGCGCGGAACTTTTGTACGCGTCATAGATTGACGCTAACTGAGAGAATTCCTGGCCGAGCCGGCAAAGCTCGCATTGGACGACAGAGATATTCCGAGAGGATTTGCCAAGGGCAAGTGCGCCTCCGAGTTTAGCGGGGAAGGTAATTCAAGCATGACGGCGCCCAATGATGACTCCCTGACAAAATCGACTCCAAACATCCTCGACTCGATCAAGAGTCCTGCAGATTTACGGCGAATCAATGCGCGTAATCTGCAGCAAGTTGCCAACGAATTGCGCGCCGAGACAATCAATGCAGTTGCCGTTACCGGCGGTCACCTGGGGGCCAGCCTTGGCGTGATCGAGCTGACAGTGGCTCTGCACTACATCTTTGACACCCCTCATGACAAACTGATTTGGGACGTCGGCCATCAGGCCTATCCGCACAAGATCCTCACCGGCCGCAGAGACCGCATTCGGACGCTGCGAACAGGTGGCGGGTTGTCTGGGTTCACCAAACGCTCGGAAAGCGAATATGACTGCTTTGGCGCGGCACATTCCTCGACGTCGATGTCGGCCGGATTGGGCATGGCGGTCGCTCGCGACCTTGCCGGTCAGAAGCACAATGTCATCTGCGTGATCGGCGATGGCGCAATGTCGGCCGGCATGGCTTATGAAGCCATGAACAATGCCGGCGCGATGAACCGGCGCCTTATCGTGGTCTTGAACGACAATGAGATGTCGATCGCGCCGCCTGTCGGCGCCATGTCAAACTATCTCACGCGATTGCTGTCGAGTCCGACCTACATGTCGTTGCGTGACATTGGCAAGCAGGTCGCCAACCGCTTGCCAAAATTTTTCAAGGAGAAGGCATACCTCGCCGAAGAATTGGCGCGCGGTTTCGTCACGGGCGGGACATTATTCGAGGAGCTTGGATTCTACTACATCGGCATTGTCGATGGACACGATCTTGATCAGTTGTTGCCCGTGCTTGAAAATGTCCGCAACGCGGATAATGGACCATTTCTCGTGCACGTGCGCACGCAAAAAGGCAAAGGCTACGCGCCAGCCGAGGCCTCGCAAGATAGATACCATGGTGTCGTCAAATTCGACGTTGCCACCGGTAAGCAGCAGAAGGGCACCTCGAATGCGCCATCCTACACCAAGGTATTTGGCGAAAGCCTGGTCAAGGAAGCGAGGAAAGATGACAAGATCGTCGCCATCACCGCGGCAATGCCTGGGGGTACAGGCGTCGACATTTTCGGCAAGTCATTCCCGGAGCGCACTTTCGATGTCGGCATTGCCGAGCAGCACGCGGTCACCTTCGCAGCCGGGCTGGCGACACAAGGTTACAAACCGTTCGTTGCCATCTACTCGACCTTCCTGCAGCGCGCCTACGATCAGGTCGTGCACGACGTAGCGATACAAAACTTGCCCGTTCGCTTCATGATGGACCGTGCCGGCTTGGTTGGCGCCGATGGTCCGACACATGCCGGATCTTTCGATCTCGCCTATCTCGGCTGTCTACCCAATTTCGTCATTATGGCGGCAGCCGACGAGGCTGAACTCGTTCACATGGTGGCAACCGCCGTCGCGATTAATGATCGACCGTGTGCACTGCGCTACCCGCGCGGCGACGGCGTTGGCGTCGTAATGCCAGAGGCCGGCGTGGCCCTCGAAATCGGCAAAGGCCGCATCATCGCTCACGGCAATACGGTCGCCCTGCTCTCGCTCGGTACACGGCTCGCCGAATGTACCAAGGCCGCGGAGACGCTCGCAGCGCACGGCATTTCGACAACCGTCGCCGATGCACGCTTCGCCAAGCCGCTCGATCGCGAGCTCATCCTACGGCTGGCGCGCGGGCACGAATTGCTCATCACAATCGAGGAGGGCGCGATTGGTGGCTTCGGTGCGCAGGTGATGCAATTGCTCAGTGACACAGGTGCGCTCGAGCGCCCCAGCTTCAAGGTCCGCAGCATGGTGTTGCCGGATATCTTTATCGATCACGACAGCCCGCCAGCCATGTATGCGAAGGCCGGACTCGACGCGAACGGCATCGTCAACAAGGTCTTCGATGTGTTTGAGTCGCATCATGCGCCGGAATTGCAGGCCGCCGACATCGCGTTCCTTGCCGAACGTGCGCAACGCCGCCGGCAGGCCAAATCAATGAACGGGCATGCCAAGGGGGCAGCAGGATGAAGGTTATTCTGGCGAAACCGCGCGGTTTCTGCGCTGGTGTGGTGCGTGCGATCGAGATCGTCGAGCGCGCGCTCGATAAGTACGGCCCGCCGGTCTACGTGCGGCACGAAATCGTGCACAATAAATGGGTGGTCGACGCACTTAAAGCGCGCGGCGCCCATTTTGTTGAAGAACTGTCTGAGGTTCCGCCGAATGCGATCACCATCTTCAGCGCACACGGCGTAGCCAAGAAGGTCCAGGGAGAGGCCGCCGAGCGCGGTCTGCGCGTGCTCAACGCTACCTGCCCGCTTGTATCGAAAGTGCACGCCCAAGGCCGCCACTATTTACGCAACGGACGCACGGTAATCCTGATCGGCCATGCAGGCCATCCGGAGGTGGAAGGCACGCTGGGACAGATCCCCGGGCCGGTGACCCTCGTGCAGACCGAAGCGGATGTGAACGGCCTCGACCTGGCGGAAGACACGCCGATCGCTTACGTGACGCAGACCACCCTCAGCGTCGACGATACCAAAGGGATCATCGCAGCGCTGTTCCGTCGCTTCAAGGACGTGATAGGACCGGGCACGCAGGACATCTGTTACGCGACACAGAACCGCCAAACTGCCCTGCTTGAGCTAACCAAGCTGGTCGACGTGATATTTGTGGTCGGCGCCCAAAATAGCTCAAACTCGAATCGCTTGCGTGAAATCGGCGTCGAAGCTGGCGTTCCAACCCATTTAATCGCCAATGGAAGCGAAATAAGGCCGGAGTGGTTGCAGAACGTTGAGGTTGTTGGCATTACAGCGGGCGCATCGGCGCCCGAAATCATGGTACGTGACGTTATCAATGCGTTGCGTGCGGTCGAGCCGGTGGAAGTCTTCACCCTGCCGGGTCAGGATGAGCACATCGAATTCAGGGTGCCGGTCGAGCTGCTCGACGTGACTGGCTCCCAGCAAATCAGCAAGGATAGTGATCTTGGGCATTCCTCTTCTCCAGAAGTTATTTGTCGGTAGTTATGTCATCCGCCAGCGTCTGACCGGCCGAAAGCGTTATCCGCTGGTGCTGATGCTTGAGCCGTTGTTCCGGTGCAATCTCGCTTGCGCCGGCTGCGGAAAGATCGACTACCCCGACCCCATTCTGCACCAGAATATGTCGGTGGAGGATGCTCTGCACGCAGTCGACGAGTGCGGCGCGCCGGTGGTGTCGATCGCCGGCGGCGAGCCGCTACTGCACAAACAGCTGCCGGAAATCGTGCGCGGTATCGTCGCGCGGAAAAAATTCGTCTACTTGTGCACAAACGCGCTACTGATGGACAAGAAGCTGTCGCAGTACGAGCCGAGCACCTTCTTCACCTGGTCAGTACATCTCGACGGCGACAAGGAGATGCACGATCATTCGGTCTGCCAGCCGGGCACCTACGACCGCGCTGTGACGGCGATCAAGCACGCCAAGGAGTGGGGGTTCCGCGTCAACATCAATTGCACTTTGTTCAATACTGCGCAGGCCGACCGCGTCGCCGCGTTCTTTGACACCGTCACAGAGCTGGGCGTCGATGGC
>DASWAK010000045.1:0-2461 GCA_036391175.1 Pseudolabrys sp. | reverse complement strand
CGGTTGCTGAATTGAGCACATTGCCGGTACCCGTCGAAACCGGGATTTCGTCGCCGACAAGTAACGTCGCCACCTGGTTGTCGATGACGACGAGCGATGGATTCGATAATATTTTAACATCGGTCACAGTATGCAAGGCATCGAGAATCATGTTCGGCTGCGCTTCCGGACCGATCAGGAAGTTGAAGCCTGGAAACGCACGATTGAGAAACTGAGTGGCGACGCCGTTAACAATGGTCGGCAATGCGCCTGGCGGTGACGTCGGTACGTTGAGGGCCGAGCCCTTATCCGGCTTCATGCCGAGATTTTTGCTCTGAATAAAAAACTGAACGCCATAGCTGAGTTCATTGTTGAGCGTGACCTCGGCAATGGTTGCATCAATCCCGACCTGCGCTTGAGGCTGGTCGAGTTGCCGGATCGTTTGCTCGATAATGCGATAATTTTCTGCGCTTGCGTAAATCAGCAACGAATTCGTAGCAATGTCGGCGGTAATTTTGACGCCCTCCAGAACGGGCTGGCCGCCGCCTGACGCGGCACTGCGTACATCGAGAGCGCCTGCGCCCCCGGTGGCCGCCGCCGCTGTTCCCAGCGTGCTTGTTGCCGTCCCTCCAGTCCCTCCAAACCCACCAGTCCCTCCAAACCCACCGCCGCCTCTGCCCGCGGGCATGGAGGATTGCCCGGTAGTTGCCGACAGGCCGGGCAAGCGATCAGCGTTCGAAGCGGTTCTGGCTAAGCCGCTGCCCGGCGCGACCTGACT
The DNA here is from genome assembly GCA_036391175.1 of Pseudolabrys sp. GTDB lineage: Bacteria > Pseudomonadota > Alphaproteobacteria > Rhizobiales > Xanthobacteraceae > Pseudolabrys. The sequence continues at coordinate 1,704 of DASWAK010000045.1, read as the reverse complement.
CGCTGGCGTCTCAAAGGAACCCGACGCGCCGCCGCCGAAAGTGTCGCTAAGCACCCGCGCGAGCTGCCGGGCCTCACCATACTTGACTCGATAGACGTGCACGGCAGTCCGCGTCGTATCAGCGACGTCGAGCCGCCTGATCCACGTCTCTACGGCTCGCAGCATGCCCGGCTTACTGGTCACAGCGAGAATGGCGTTCCTGCGGGTCATCACTTGGAATTTGACCATATCCTGGCTGAATCCACCCTCCTTAGAATCCAGTATCTTCTCTAACTCGGCGATGACCGGCTCCGGATTGCTATTCTGAACGGGAAAAATTCCGACCGATCGCCCACGCATCCAATCAACATCAAAACTCAGGGCCATCTCGATAGCGGTGCGACGCTCCGCTCCGCTGCCCTGAATAAGCAGGATATTCCGTCCGGTATCGACGCGAACCGATCCGGGTTTGGTCGCAAAGCTGTCAAGCAGCTTGATTAGCGTTGACGCGGAAACATATCGCAGCGGAACGACGGAAATCCCATACCCCGGTTCGGCGCGCGCTGCCTCCGAATCTAAATTGCCGCCGGCAACGGCGTCGCTGACGGGGATGAGGCGATAACCCACAGTATCCCTTACCAACGCTATACCGCTCAGCCGCAGTGCAGTTTCGAACACGAAAAGCAAATCAGACCTGGACACGGGTCTCCCAGACGCTAGACTTATGGTGCCTTGCACGCGCGGATCGACGGTGTATCCAACCTTAAGGATGTCGCCGAGCACTGTCTTTGCGACTGATGCAATCGGAGCGTTTTCAAAATTGAGGTCGTAACCCTGCCCGTTCGCCGTCGGCTGCGGCTGCGGCTGAGCGCCCTCGATCGGTGACACCTCCTCGCCGTTGTAAACTTGGGGTCTGGCGCTTGCGGCGGCAGTTTGGCCGTTCGGACCGACGCCCTGCGGAAAACGCGGGAGTAAATCCTGATTGCGGATGTTGTCGATGACCTCAGGCTTTTGTTGCACGTCCTCCCAAAACGGGAGCGGACCGCACGCCCCGAGCAATGCAACACCACTCAGGGCCAAAAGCACTGCCCACAAGCCGCCGCGAAGCGGTCGGTTCACGCACGATGACATAGTATCTGATATTACCCCTACTCACTCGTGCTTATGGCACCGGAAGCGCGAGCCACCCTTCAATCTTGCCTGAATTTATTCAAGCCCCGCCCCCTACTGCGTCATATCATATCTCATATTCTGTTTGAGACTATAGTGCGGCAGGCGGTGGAGTTCCCTGTGGCCAGCGAGCGCCAGTGAGGACCACGCCAGGGCGCGCCCCAGAGGGCCTCAGTGAACGCGAGAATGGCTGTGATGGAGGTCTGTTGTTCATGTTTATGGGGACAACCGCGCTGGGAACGCAAAAAGGCGCCGCGGCGAGGAGATGCCGCGACGCCAGAGCGCATCACTGATAGCGCGGACTAGCGCGGATTAATCTTCCTGCCCATCCTACTGTTGCACGGACATCGGGTGGTCGTCGTCCGGCCGCGTCGAGAACACGGCGATGCAACCCGCCGCCTTTGCCGTCGCCGATGTGCCACAAAGCGTGCTGTCGTAGCCCGGAGCCGCAGCACTAGTGGCGGGAACGGGCAGATACACCTCGTTTTTATTCGGGTCAGCAGCAACCGAGTGCGCCCTACGGCCCGTGGCATTCGGGTTAGCCGCCGTGATCAC
>DASWAK010000044.1:0-5358 GCA_036391175.1 Pseudolabrys sp. | reverse complement strand
ACTCGGACACGGCTTTTCCATCGAAGGGCTGTACATATAGCTGTAGAGGACAAGCGTATCCTTGTCGCCGAACAGTTCCGACAAGTGCACGCGGCGTGCGGTACCATCGCTGCCCATTTCCTCAAACGCGTAATCAGCCGGTACCATACCTCCGATTGGCAATTTGCGCCGAAGTGCAGCGACACGCTCGACCTCACGCCGCAAATCAAGCTCGGCTTCGAGCAACTGATTGCGGGCGGTGCGATACGCGCCGCTTTCATTAGGAAAGCGCACGCTGTGAAGCGCCTTGGTGGCTTTACGCCGCGGCGCAGCTTTTTTGACGCGTTTGGGCTTGGTTGATTTGTGTCGCACTTTGGCCATATGGGACCTCCCTTGCCAAGGCTTTCACACTCATGAAAATGCGCACTTGCCGGGGCTAATGCAACCGGAAAGACAGAGAGGCCGCATGGCCCGCATCCGCTTCGATTTCGGCGCGCTGAGGCTCGACGCTGAATTGCTCGACACGCCCACGGCCAAGGCGATCGCCGCCGCGCTGCCCATTTCGTCGGCGGTGCTCACCTGGGGCGAGGAAGTCTATTTCGACGTGCCGGTCAACGTGGCGCGCGAGCCCGATGCGCGCGCCGTGATCACCCCAGGCGAGATCGCCTATTGGCCGCAGGGCTCGGCAATCGCAATCGGCTTTGGCCGTACGCCGATTTCCAAAGGCGATGAAACCCGGCTCGCAAGCCCCTGCAACGTGTTTGCCAAGGCGCTCGGCAGTGTGAAAGTGCTCGCAAAGATAAAGACCGGCGAGAAGGTCGAAGTAAAAGCGCTCGATTGAGCTAATTCTTCCAATCGTGCAGAACGTGAACGATTTCCATGCGCTCAGCCGCGCCCGACGAACGGCATTTTGTTGGCCATGACCGTCATGAACAGGACATTCGTGTCGAGCGGCAGGCTCGCCATGTAGACCACGGCGTTGCCAACATGGTCGGCCTCCATGCGCGGCTCGATCATCTTACGACCGTCCGGCTGCAGAACGCCTTCGCCCTGGACCATGCGCTCGGTGAGCGGCGTTGCCGCATTGCCGATATCAACCTGGCCGCAGCAGATATCGTATTGCCGGCAGTCGAGTGAGGTGGATTTGGTGAGGCCGGTGACCGCGTGTTTGGTCGAGGTATAAGCGACTGAATAGGGCCGCGGTGCATGCGCCGAAATCGAGCCGTTATTGATGATGCGGCCGCCGCGCGGGTTCTGGCTTTTCATAATCTTGACGGCTTCCTGGGTGCACAGGAACATACCGGTCAAGTTGGTCGCGACGACGTTCTGCCATGTCTCGAACGGCAAATCTTCAAGCGGCACCGCCGGCGCGCCAATTCCGGCATTGTTGAATAGGACATCGAGGCGGCCGAAGGTCGATTTCACGGTTGCAAACAGCGCGAGTATTGAATCGCGCTTCGAAACGTCTGTCGGAACGCCCAGCGCCTGCGCTCCGGCCGCGTTGATCTCACCGGCAACCTTGTCGAGCATCTCCTTGCGGCGGCCGGCCAGAACCAGATTGTACCTGGCTTTAGCGAGTGCAATGGCCACCGCACGGCCCACACCGGTTCCGGCTCCAGTGACGAGAGCGATTTTTGCGGATGCCGCCATCGGGTGTCCTTTCTTGGCGTAAATTTTGAGACGCTCGCCATATCATAAAAGCGCACGCACGCCATCACCGCCGGTGTAGTGCGATCTGGTCAGCAGAAACGGAACTTTAGCTCGCCAAGGCTGCCAGTTCGGTAGGCTGGAAGGCTCTGGGCGACCGCACGCGAGCGCTAATCTCCTCGACGCTTACTGCTTTGCCGAAGCGATAGCCCTGCATGGAATGCACGCCGGCGGCGCGCAGGAAGAGCAGTTGATCGGCGGTCTCCACGCCCTCGGCGGTCACCTTCATGCCGAGGCCGCGACCGAGGCTAACGATCGCGTGGACGATGGCCGCGGCGTCGGCCGCCGTTTCGATTGAGCGCACAAAGCTGCGATCGATCTTGAGCTTGTCGAACGGAAAGCGACGCAAATAGAGCAAGCTGGAATAGCCGGTGCCAAAATCGTCGAGCGCGAGCCGCACACCCAGCGCCTTGAGCCGCAGCATGGCGGCTTCGGCGGTGTCGATATTGCCGAGCAGCACGCTTTCGGTGAGCTCCAATTCGAGCCGGACCGGATCGAACTGAGTCTCTGTCAGGATGCGCTCGACCACCTCGACGAAGTCGACGCGACGGAATTGCAGCGAGGAGACGTTGACTGCGACGGTCAATTCCGGCCAGGCCTTGCCGTCGGTGCAAGCACGGCGCAGCACCCAGTTGCCGAGCTCGATGATCAACCCGCTGTGCTCGGCAATGGCGATGAATTCGCTCGGCGGGATCTCGCCGCGGGTCGGATGTGTCCAGCGGCAGAGCGCCTCAACACTGATGACGGTCTCGCCGCTCTTGTTGACGATGGGCTGATATAGGAGCCGCAGGTCGTCGTTTTCGATCGCCTCGCGCAAGTCGGCCTCAAGAAGCTTGCGGCTCGAAAGATCGGCGTCCATCGCGGCGTCGTAGATACAGGCGCGGTTGCGGCCCTCGTTCTTGGCGCGATAGAGCGCCATGTCGGCGTAGCGCATGACGTCAGGTGCCGTTTCACACTTGTTATCGATCACCGCGATGCCGATCGAAGCCCCGATGATGATGTTCTGCCCGCTTATGGAGTAGGGCGCGCAAATCGCCGAGATAATACGTTGCGCGAGCCCCATCATGTTCTCGCTGCCCCCTGCGATTGAGGAAATGACCGCGAACTCGTCACCACCGAGGCGGGCCACCAAGTTGCCCTCGCGCAGCGTATGCGAAAGTCGCAATGTGACGTTGCGGATTAGCTCGTCACCGACGTGGTGGCCGAGTGTATCGTTGACATCCTTGAAATGATCGAGGTCGATATAGAATACGGCGGCCGGCGCGCTGCCGGCCCGAACCTCTTCGATCACCGCCTCCAGACGTTCGCTGAAGAAAATACGGTTAGGCAGGCCACAGAGCGGGTCGTGCATGGCGAGATGGCGCAGCCGTGATTCGCCGGCCGCTATCGCCGCCGCGGTGCGACGCATGTAGCGCAGCACGAAAGCAGCGAGCAGCGCAAAGCCGATGAGGGCGACTGCGATAAACGGCACCACGTTGTGCACGATCTCAGCGCCTGGTTGTTGCGGCGTCCAGGCGAAACGCGCGATGATGTTATTATCTGGGCCGCTGAGGTCGTAGGCGAGGTCGCCGCTCGGCACCGAATCCTGATCGATTTTGTGCAGATTGTTCAACCGCAACTGCGCGGCGATGCTCGTGAGCGCGGCGTCATCGATAAATTTCACCGACATGATAATCGGTGCAACGTCCTCGATCGATGCGGGAATTTCGTCGGCTGAGCCGACCGAAACCGCGGCGATTACCGCCGGCCGCCCCATGAAACGGCAGATAACTGCCGTTTGCTGATACGCTCCGCCATTGTTCAGGATCGTTTGATTGAGGCGGATTGCGCTGTGCAAGTTCGGATCGCGGCCCCGTATGTAATCGATTACCGAGGCAAGGCCCGGGCGCGCAGTTGCGAACCATTTCATGTCGGCCGACCGATGGCCGACCATCGAATAGATCAGGTCGTCCTTGCGGTCGAAAATGAAGATGTAGTCGTGGTCGAAATATGTCTCCAACCACATTCCGACGCGCTGCTTGGCCCATTCCTGGTCGAACGAGCGGCGGATGTTCTGGATTGCTCCGTCCGAGGAGGCGACACTTTCCACTTCGCGCAGCACACGGTCCCCGTAGTTGGTGAGCGCACGCGAGAACAATTGCTTTTCGTGATCGACAGCAACCACGTCAGCGCGCTGGGCAGACGACAGAACGGCGACGACAATACAGACGATCGCGACGGCGACGATGACGCCAATCGGGACCACCACGCCCAGGCGGGCGCGGTCCCAATTGGTGTATTGCCGCACATCGGAAACGCGCGGGCGAGCCACAGCCGGCACGATTGAGGTCCCTTAAAGCGTCCTGCTCATTAGGCTTTTCGGGTCGGAAGCTAGGGGACAAAGCTTGCTATTCGCTTTCGTTTTACTAAAACCGCGCGAGGGTCCACGCCGTGAACTTCCAATTCGTCCAGTTCTGTTAACTGCCGGTAAAAGTATAATCTGCTCTCTAAGAGGGTTAATTAATTAATTGGAAAACTCCGACTTTTCGGCTCGCAGTAACGCAGTGGAATCCGCTCAGCTGGAGCTACGATAGGGCGGGCGCGGGATTGCGATGTGCGCAGCGCGCAACGCGCCCGACCAACGTTCGCGCAGATCCTGAAAATAGGGCTCCCCTGGCTCTATCCTGTAATTCACCTCTGCATTGCAGGAGTCTCTGCGGACGACCAGAATGTCGATCGGAAGCCCGACCCCCAGATTGGAGCGCATCGTAGAATCCATGGAGATCAATCCGATCTTGAGCGCATCATAGAGGTCGGTGTCGAAACCGATGGCGCGGTCAAGGACTGGCTTGCCGTATTTGTGTTCGCCGATCTGAAGATAGGGCGTGTCGGTCGTGCACTCGATGAAATTGCCCGCCGAGTAGATCATGAACAGTTGCAGGCGGCCGCCCTTGATCTGGCCGCCAAATAAAAACGCCACTTCGTGATCGACCTCGGCCGCCGCCAGTGCCTTGCCTTCGGCAGTCTGCAAATTACGGATGGTGCGGCCGATGCGCTGCGCAGCCTGGAACATGGTCGGCGCATTCATCAGTGTCTCGACCTCACCGGTTTCCGGATTTTCCACGCCCTCGGTCAGCGTCGAACGCACCGATTGGCTAAGCGACAGATTACCGGAAGAGGCGATGGCCAAGATGCGTTCGCCCGGCTGCGTATAGACATGCAACTTGCGAAAAGTGGAGATGTTGTCGAGGCCCGCATTGGTACGCGTATCGGCGATCATGACAAGGCCGGCGCTTACGAGGATTCCGCAGCAATAAGTCATGGCTTCACGATTTTTCTAAGTGTAGGCCGCAAGTTTATAGCGACTTGATGGACCCTTCGGCAATGCGTCACGTTTGTGCCTGCTGGCGCGCCTGGTCGACGCGCACGGCGACAGTCAGCGTTTCGCCGGCACCGCCAAAACGCGTGCCGCGTACGGGAGCGGCGCCGAGATAATCCAAACCAACCGCGACCCGCACATGGGCGTCGGTGATGCAAATACCGTTGGTCGGGTCGAAGCCGATCCAGCCCAGGTTCTCGACATAAGCTTCCGCCCAGGCGTGGCCGGCGTCTTGTGTGATAACGCCGTCGGCGCGGTGGAAGTGGCCTCCGACGTACCGTGCTGGAACGCCGAGGGCTCGAGCGGCCGCGACA
>DASWAK010000043.1:0-10426 GCA_036391175.1 Pseudolabrys sp. | reverse complement strand
GTTCAGATCGCCCTGCTTTACCACCGCGGCAATGCTGCGCACCGCGCGCACGATTTCTTGTCGCGCGCCATAATTAAACGCGACTACCAAGGTAAGGCCGTCGTTGGCCTTGGTGAGCTCTTCAGCCTCGACCAATAGCCGTTCGATATCGGCTTCAAGCCCCTTGCGCTCACCAATCACACGCACACGCACATTGCTTTTGTGCAGTTCGGCAAGATCATTGCGGATAAAGCGGCGAAGCAACCCCATCAGTTCGCCAACTTCATTTGCTGGCCGTGACCAGTTTTCGGCGCTGAAGGAGAAAATCGTGACAATCTTGATGCCGATCTCGCCGGCTGCACGAATGGTTCGCCGCAGCGCCTCGACTCCGCGCCGATGCCCTTCTACGCGCGGCAGCCCACGCGCTGCGGCCCAGCGGCCATTGCCGTCCATGATGATGGCAACATGACGCGGCACGTCGAATGCCGACGGAGCGCTTTGTTTGAATTCGGTCTCGGACATTGAAGGCGACCTCAGACCGTGAGGATCTCCTTTTCTTTTGCAGCCAGCATATGGTCAATATCTGCAATGCCGGCGTCCGTCGCCTTTTGAATATCGCCGGAGAAACGATCGTGATCGTCCTTGCTGATCTTGTGCTCCTTCTCTAGCTTTTTGATGACGTCCATGGCGTCGCGGCGGACATGCCGCACGGCGACGCGCGCGGTCTCGGCATATTTGTGGGCGACCTTGACCAATTCCTTGCGCCGCTCCTCATTGAGCTCGGGAATACGCAGACGAATGGTTTGCCCTTCCGTCGCCGGGGACAAGCCAAGATTGGAATTCACAATCGCCTTTTCGACCGGGTGAACCAGCGAGCGGTCCCAGACATTGACCGAAATCATCCGTGGCTCCGGCACGCTTACCGTCGCGACCTGATTGAGCGGCATCTGCGCACCATAGGCATCGACCATGACGGGATCGAGCAAATGGGCAGATGCGCGGCCAGTACGCAGCCCCGATAGTTCGGTTTTCAGCACGCTGCTCGCGCCCTGCATGCGGCGCTTGATCTCGTTAAGGTCATATGTTGCGTTTGCCATGGCAATCCTCAAACACGCAGAGCCGGCGCCAATTGCCGCGCCGGACTAGCCGACGACAGTTGCTCGCCCCTTGCCGCGTAATACAGCTTCGATGGCGCTTTTCTCGGCGACAGAGAACACGATGATAGGCATCCGGTTTTCCCGAGCAAGCGCGAAGGCGGCGCCGTCCATGACCCTCAGGTCCTTCTCGATCGCTTCCTGATGGCTGAGTTTGTCGTAACGTTTCGCCTTGGGGTCTTTCTTGGGATCAGCGGTATAGACACCGTCGACGTTGGTGGCCTTGAGCACCGCCTGGGCATCGAGCTCGGCGGCGCGCAGTACCGCAGTGGTGTCAGTCGTAAAGAACGGATTGCCGGTGCCCGCCGCAAGCAGCACGACGCGCCCTTTGCCGAGATTCTTCATTGCACGCTTGCGATTGTAGGTTTCGCAGACCGAAGGCATGGCAAGCGCTGACAATGTGCGTGCCTCGCGGCCCGCCCGTTCGATTGCGGTCTCAAGCACAAGACAATTCATGACTGTCGCCAACATGCCCATGGTGTCGCCAACAGGCCGCGGCACACCACGCTCGGAGACTTCAACGCCACGGAAGATGTTGCCGCCGCCGACGACGACGCCCAGCTCTACGCCGAGCTTGGCGGCCGCAGCCAGGTCCGCAGCCAGACGCTCGACCGTTGCCTGATCAATGCCAAAGCCGTTGGCAGCCGACAGCGCTTCGCCGGACAATTTGACGATGACGCGACGAAAGACCGGGTCACTCATACGTTGCGATCCTTCTTGGGATCGCCGAGAGCGGAGGCGGCCGACGTTCGATCAAGTCTGACCGGCGGCGGCCGCGACCTCGGCGGCGAAATCGGTTTCCTGCTTCTCGATGCCCTCGCCGAGCGCATAACGAATGAAGCCGATAACTTTGATCGACCCGCCCGCTTTACCTTCGGCTTCCTTAAGCGCCTGCGTAACGCTTTTCTTGTCGTCGAAAATGAACGGCTGCTCCAGCAAGCAGACTTCCTTGTAAAAAGTTTTCAACCCCGACTCGACGATCTTCTCGATCACATTAGCCGGTTTGCCCTGCTGCTTGAACTTGTCGGCGAGAACATTCTTCTCACGTTCCACAACCGTCGGGTCGAGCGCGGCTGCGTCGAGTGCCAACGGATTAGCCGAGGCAACATGCATAGCCACCTGCCGACCGATGGCGGCGAGTTCGTCGGTCTTGCCGGTCGATTCGAGTGCGACGATCACACCGATCTTGCCGAGCCCATCGGTGACCGCGTTGTGCACATAGGAGCCGATGGCGCCCTTCCCGACCGAAACCATAGCGGCGCGACGCAGCGTCATGTTCTCACCGATCTTGGCGATTGTATCGGAGATCGACTCTGATACGGTGATACTGCCGGCTTTTGCGGCATTGATCTTCTGGACATCGGTGCCCACCGACAGCGCGACGTCGGCGATCATTTTCACTAAGCCCTGAAATAGATCGTTGCGCGCTACAAAATCGGTCTCCGAGTTAACCTCGACCACGACACCTTTTGTGCCGCGCACCTGAACGCCGATCAGTCCTTCAGCTGCCACACGGCCAGCCTTCTTAGCGGCTTTGGACAGTCCCTTCTTGCGTAGCCAATCCTGCGCCGCTGTCATGTCGCCTTTGGTTTCGGTGAGGGCTGCCTTGCAGTCCATCATGCCTGCACCGGTCGACTCGCGCAGCTCCTTGACCATCTGGGCGCTGATATTTGCCATCGAATTTTATCCTTCATCCGCTCCGGCCGCGCGTGTCGCGGCCAGCGGCGCTTTCAACGGAAACCGGCGGTGAGACTATTCCGCCGTCAATTCCTTCGCCTTGGCGATCCAGCCGTCGACACGGCCAGGCAAGCCGACTTCTTCGCCGACATTATGTGCGGCCTTTTCATTCAGCTCGGCAATCTGCGTGTAGTGGAAGATCCCGAGGTCGTTAAGCTGCTTTTCGATTGCCGGCGACACGCCGGGCAGCTTTTTGAGATCGTCTGCGACACCGCGCGGGCCGGGCAATGGCTCGAACCCGAGATCGGTCGCCGCCGGAGCCGTCGGTATCTGCTCCGCAACAATCGGCTTTTCGGCGGCGCCAATGTCAACGCCCATTTCACCTTGCGCGCGTGAAATACCATCAATTGCCGCCTTGGCAATGAGATCGCAGTACAGCGAGACCGCGCGACTGGCGTCGTCATTGCCTGGCACGACGTAAGTGATGCCGGCCGGATCGCAATTCGTGTCGACAACGGCAGCGACCGGAATGTTGAGGCGCTGTGCCTCCTTGATCGCGATGTCTTCCTTATTGGTGTCGATCACGAACAGAAGGTCCGGCACACCGCCCATGTCCTTGATCCCACCGAGCGAGCGATCGAGCTTGTCTCGTTCGCGTTGCATGGTAAGACGCTCTTTCTTGGTATAGCCAGCCGCCTCACCCGAATTGAGCATCTCGTCGAGCTTGCGCAGGCGCGCGATCGACGCCGAAATGGTTTTCCAGTTCGTCAGCGTGCCGCCGAGCCAGCGGGAATTCACGTAATACTGCGCACTCCGCTTGGCGGCGTCAGCGATCGAATCCTGCGCCTGGCGCTTGGTGCCGACGAACAGGATGCGGCCGCCTTTAGCCACGGTGTCGCTGACCGCCTGCAACGCGCGATGCAACATCGGTACAGTCTGCGCAAGATCGACAATGTGGATGTTGTTGCGTGTACCGAAGATGTACGAGCCCATCTTCGGGTTCCAACGGTGGGCCTGATGGCCGAAATGAACGCCAGCTTCCAAAAGCTGGCGCATCGAAAAGTCAGGAAGCGCCATAATCTTCTCCGGTTGATCCGCCGCGGACGATTGTGAGCCCGTTTGGGCCACCGGACGGCCTTTTTGACCCATTGTCGGGGCCTAAAGCCATAAGTCCGCGTGAGTGATGCCGGGGCTTATATAGGTGCAGTTTCTGGAATGCAAGGTCGGTCAAAAGGTTAGTGGGCATTGCCTCGCATCGCGAATGTCATTGCGGGACGGTTTCCGCTCCTGTCATCCTGGGCAAGCGCATTAGCGCGAGGCCCCGGACCCATACACGACGCCACTGTTACAAAGGTACCTGACGTCACACATGAAAAATTTGCGAATAATGCCGCTTGATCTCTTCGCCTTGCATTTCAACGGCGGTGGGCTCGCCCTTCTTTGGTTGCGGCGGCAAAGCCCCGGCATGACCCCCGAAGGTGCTGTGAGTAAAACCTAAAGCGCCTCGACCTGCACCACGCCCGGCACGGCCTTGATGGCGCCTGCGATCTGCGGCGAAACCTTGAAACGGCCGGGCAACTTCACCTCGACTTCGGTGCCGCGCTTGAGCAACAGCACCACGCTGACTTCGCCATCGCCATTTGCATGTGCCGCGCGAGGTACGGGTTCCAGTCGCTTGGCCACCGCCTCGAGCGGCGCGCCATCGCGCAGGAACACGCGCAATCCCTTTTGCAGATTGGCGGCCGCATTATCGAGCGGCTCGGCCGACTGGATGCGCGCACGCACCTCATCCCCCTGCACTTCTGCAGACAAAAACAACAGCACCGCGTTGCCCGGCTCGAGGAGATCGCGATATTCGGCCAGTCCTTCCGAGAAGATCACCGCCTCAAAATGACCGCTGGGATCGGACAGGCCGATGATACCCATCTTGCTCCCCGTGCGCGTGCGGCGCTCGGTGCGCGAGACAACGGTGGCAGCGACACGGCCCGCAGTCGCTCCGGCTTTCACTGCGCGCGCGAATTCCGCCCAGGGCTGCACCCGCAACTTCTTCAGCACCGCGGCGTAGTCGTCGAGCGGATGGCCGGACAGGAAGAAACCGACGGCCTCATATTCGCGACGCAATCGCTCGGCCGCCAGCCACGGTTCGATCTGCGGCAGCGCAATCTGCTCGCGTGTCGCACCGCCGCTGAACAATTCACTCTGCCCGATCGCAGCTGTATCGTGTGCGCGTTGCGCGCGGGCGAGCACGGCATCGACCACAGCGAATATACGCGCGCGGTTTTTTTCAAACGTGTCGAAAGCTCCGGCGGCGGCGAGACTTTCGAGTACGCGCTTATTGATGGCGCGCGGATTGACGCGGGCGGCGAAGTCAGCGAGGTCCGCAAAGACCCGGTTCGCGCGCGCGGCGATGATCGCTTCCACCGCCTGCTTACCGACGCCTTTGAGCGCGGCGAGCGCATAAATGATCGTTTGACCTTCGACTTCGAAATCGACCGCCGAGCGGTTGACGGACGGCGGATCAACCTTGATACCGAGTCGCTCCGCCTCCGCACGGAATTCGGCGAGTTTGTCGGTATTGCCCATGTCGAGCGTCATGGTCGCTGCCAGAAACTCGACGGGGAAATTCGCCTTCATATAAGCGGTCTGATAGGCGACCAGCGCGTAGGCCGCTGCATGGCTCTTATTGAAGCCATATTCGGCAAAGCGCTCGAGCAGATCGAAGATAGCATCGGCCTGATGGCGCTCCACACCCCGTTCGACTGCGCCACCGACAAAGCGAGCGCGCTGCGCCTGCATCTCCTTCCTGATTTTCTTGCCCATGGCGCGGCGGAGCAGATCGGCTTCACCGAGCGTGAAACCCGCCAGGATCTGCGCGGCCTGCATCACCTGTTCCTGGTAGATGATGACGCCGAATGTCTCGCGCAGGATCGGCTCAAGCTTGGGATGAATGTAGTCCGGCTGCTCCATGCCGTGTTTGCGAGCGCAATACGTAGGAATATTCGCCATCGGACCCGGACGATAGAGCGCAACCAGAGCGATGATGTCTTCGAAACGGTCTGGCCGCATGTCGAGCAGCGCCCGCCGCATGCCCGCACTTTCCAGTTGGAAGATGCCAACCGCTTCGGCGCGCGCCAGAAGGTCGTAAGTATTCTTGTCGTCGAGCGGGATCGCGGCGAGATCGATGTCGATACCGCGCCGTTTCACCAGCGCGACCGCGGTTTGCAAAACGGTTAGCGTTTTCAGGCCGAGGAAGTCGAACTTTACCAGTCCCGCCTGCTCTACCCACTTCATGTTGAACTGGGTGACCGGGATGTCGGACTTCGGATCGCGATAAAGCGGCACCAACTCGGACAATGGCCGGTCGCCGATCACGATGCCGGCGGCGTGCGTTGAGGCGTGGCGGTTCAGGCCTTCGAGCTTCTGCGCGATGTCGAAGGCGCGTTTGACCACTGCGTCGCCATCCCGTTCAGCCTGCAAGCGCGGCTCGCCCTCGATCGCCTGTTTGAGTGAGACCGGTGCCGCCGGGTTCTGTGGCACCAGCTTGCAAAGTTTGTCGACCTGCCTGTACGGCATCTGCAAAACACGACCGACGTCGCGCAACACACCACGCGCCTGCAGCGTGCCGAAAGTGATGATCTGCGCCACCTGGTCACGGCCGTAGCGCTCCTGCACATAACGGATCACCTCATCGCGTCGGTCCTGGCAGAAGTCGATATCGAAATCCGGCATCGACACGCGCTCGGGATTGAGGAAGCGCTCAAACAGCAGCCCGAAACGGATCGGATCGAGATCAGTGATCGTGAGCGCGTAGGAAACGAGGGAGCCGGCGCCGGATCCACGGCCAGGACCAACGGGTATGCCTTGTTTCTTCGCCCATTGGATGAAATCGGAAACGATCAGGAAATAGCCGGGATATTTCATGCCGGCGATCACGCCAAGCTCAAAATCGAGCCTCTCCCGGTATTCGTCGACGGTATGGCCGAGCGCAACGCCGGCAGTCTCGAGGCGTCGCTCGAGCCCTTCTTCCGCGCGCTTGCGCAGTTCACTCGCTTCGTCGAGCGTCTTGCCGTTATCGCCGGTCGAAAAACGCGGAAGAATGGGCTGGTGAGTGCGTGGGCGGAAGGCACAGCGCTGTGCAATCTCGACGGTGTGAGTCAGCGCCTCCGGCAGATCGTGGAACAGCTCGACCATCTCCGCGCGGCCCTTGAAACGGTGCTCGGGCGTCAACTGACGGCGGTCGCTTTCCGCCAATAGTCGGCCCTCGGCAATGCAGATCAGCGCATCGTGTGCTTCGTAATCCTGCGCGGTCGCGAAATAAGGTTCGTTGGTGGCGACCAGCGGCAGGCCTTTGCTGTAGGCGAGATCGATCAAGACCGGTTCACAGCGGCGCTCCGCCGGCGTGCCGTGACGTTGCAATTCGACGTAGAGCCGATCGCCGAAAAACTCGAGCAGCGCCCCAAGACGGGTGGCGGCGAGATGGCTTTGGCCGGCGGCAATAGCCATATCGAGCGGGCCGCCCGGCCCGCCGGTGAGCGCAATAATGCCAGCTGTCTCCTCATCCAACCATTCGACCTTGAGCCGCGGCGGCTCGTTCGCCGGCGTATCCAGGAAAGCGCGCGAATTGAGCCGTATCAGGCTGCGATAGCCCGCGGGCCGGGCCGCCAGAAGCACGACGCGCGTACGTTCAGGCTGAGCATTCCCGTTGCGTGGCCCATGGTCCGTATCGCCGAAATCAACGGCGAGCGCACAGCCGATGATCGGTTGAATGCCGCACCCCGAGAGCTTTTCGGAAAACTCCAGTGCACCGAACATGTTGTCGGTGTCTGTCAATGCGAGCGCTGGCTGATGGTCAGCTTTCGCGAGTTCGGCTAGCCGCGCGACCGCGAGTGCGCCTTCCAGCAGCGAAAACGACGAGTGCACGTGCAAGTGCACAAAGTCGAGATCAGCCATGGGTGATTCCTTGTTGCACCCAGAGTGGGGATGCATGCGCGTTAAGTCCACCGCCAAAGCAACCCGTGGCCCACCCTATCCCCGTAATCCTGAGGCGCGATCGCATCGTTTTACGCGAGCCTCGAAGGATGCCGCCGTCATCCTTCGAAGCGCGCCAAGGCGCCACACCTCTGGATGACGGCGCAAGGCTTCTCAAAGGTTACTCAGTACCTGGGTCCAGATGGCGATCATTCCGACAAATAAGGCCAACGAGGCCAGCGCGGCGGCTTCCTGGATTAAGACTTTGAACATCGCTTCCTCTCCTAAGAACAGAGAGAGAACATAGTTCGGTATTTGTTCTAATGTCAAGTTGAGGCTACCATTCAAAAATATCCATCTATACCAAATATTTATGTACTTATCCTCAAGTGGAATCTCAGAATGCGCGGCGACCTTTCGGCCAATTCAATCCATCTCCACGATCTTCCCTTCCCGCAACGTTACGCGCCGGTCCATGCGGGCGGCCAGATCCATGTTGTGGGTCGCGATCATGGCAGCGAGGCCGGAGGCGCTCACCAGCTGGGTAAGCGCGTTGAAAACATGCTCGGCGGTGTGGACGTCAAGGTTTCCAGTCGGCTCGTCGGCTAAGAGGATGCGCGGGGCATTCGCGACTGCGCGGGCGATTGCCACCCGCTGCTGCTCGCCGCCCGAAAGCTCCGACGGCCGGTGATCGAGCCGCCCGCCCAGCCCCAGATACCCAAGCAGCTCTACGGCCCGGGTCTTTGCCTCGCCGCGGGGAAGCCCGCGGATCATCTGCGGTAGCAGCACGTTTTCGATCGCTGAGAACTCGGGCAGCAGGTGGTGCGACTGATAGACGAAACCGATCTCGTTGCGGCGAATGCGGGTGCGTTCATGATCGGCCAGAATCGCTGTTGAACGGCCTTCGATATAGACGTCTCCTTGGTCAGGATGCTCGAGCAGGCCAGCGATATGCAGCAGCGTCGATTTGCCCGCGCCCGAGGGCGCTACCAACGCAACCGACTGCCCACCCCAAAGGGCGAGTTCGACGCCATTGAGCACGTGCACGGTCTCGTCGCCCTGGCGGTAATGCCGCTCGACATCGTGCAAAAACAGGATCGGAACTTCCTCTTCCCGCTGCCGCTGGCGCTGTTGCTCCACCTTCACCTCAACGGCGGTATACGTCTCACTCATAGCGCAGCGCCTCCACAGGATCGAGGCGCGCCGCACGCCATGATGGATAGAGCGTAGCAAGCAGCGAAAGCATGAGTGCCATCACCACCACCGCAGTCGTCTCGCCCGAATCCATGTCGGCCGGGAGATGCGAGAGGAAATAGAGCTCAGGCGAAAACAGTTCGGTATTGGTGAGCCAAGATAAAAATCGCCGAATGCTCTCGATGTTGAGACAAATAAGGACGCCGAGCATAAAGCCGACAATGGTACCAACCACGCCGATGGAGGCACCAGTGATCAAAAACACCCGCATGATTGCTCCCTGCGTCGCCCCCATGGTGCGCAAGATGGCGATGTCCTGACCTTTGTCCTTCACGAGCATGATCAGGCCGGAGACAATATTAAGCGCAGCAACCAGCACGATGAGCGTCAGGATTAGGAACATCACGTTACGTTCAACTTGTAATGCATTGAAGAACGTCGCGTTGCGCTGGCGCCAGTCGATCATGAAGATCGGTCGCTGCGCGGCATCCTGCACCGCCTTGCGATAACGGTCGACGCGATCGGGATTGTCTGTATAGATCTCGATGGCAGTGACGTCGCCCGCTCGATTGAAATAGGCCTGCGCTTCCTTGAGTGGCATGAATACCATGGCGTTGTCGTATTCCGACATGCCGATCTCGAACACCGCAGCGATCTTGTAGACCTTGATGCGCGGGGTTGTGCCCATCGGCGTCACCGCGCCGCGTGGTGCCACGAGCGTAATATTATCGCCTGAACGTAGCGAAAGCTGGTCGGCGAGCCTTCGTCCGATCGCAACTCCCTGTTCCTCATCAAAGCCCTTGAGCGTGCCCTGCTTGATGTTGTTCGCAACGGATGGAAGCTTTTCAAGATCCATCAGGCGAATGCCGCGTATCAACACGCCGCCGGCATTAAATGGCGAAGACGCAAGCGCCTGTCCCTCGACGATCGGCGCCGCTAGCCGGATTCCCTGGACGCCGGCAACACGCGCGGCGACCTCCTCCCAATCCGTAAGCGGCTTTTCGAGTGGTTGGACCAGCAGATGGCCATTGAGGCCGAGGATTTTGTCGAGCAGCTCTTTTCGGAAACCGTTCATCACCGCCATGACAATGATGAGCGTGGCGACGCCCAGCATGATGCCAAGGAAAGAGAACCCGGCAATCACCGAGATAAATCCTTCCTTGCGCCGAGCCCGGAGGTAGCGCAGCGACAGCATCCATTCGAACGGGGAGAAGGGCCGCGTCCCGTTGGGCTCGGTCATCGAAGATTGGTTCCCGCGCTCGACTGTTCACATGATTCTGGCGGATTCGTGCCGAAGGCGCGAGAGCAAAGCCCTTGGCAACGCACAGGATTATTGGGCAGGGCCGTCATCTTGAGGCGCGAGCGAAACGAGCCACCCCAAGTCGACTGTGGCCGACTTGGGTCGCGGGGGCTTCTACCGCGACAGCAAATCGAGCGCGGCGGCGGGGCTGAGA
>DASWAK010000042.1:0-14722 GCA_036391175.1 Pseudolabrys sp. | reverse complement strand
CGCCGGAACGCCGCGTACCACGGAGAGACGATCCGTGCGCGAACGCGTCAGGCCCTTCGACACGTAGTTGGTCGCGGGCTTGCCTTCCTCCACGCCCTTGCCGAGCGCGTCGAAGCCACCGGCCTCGCTCGGGTCCACATGGGCGAGATCGAAGCGCTCCAGATAAGAAACGGCGAGCTCGCGGAACACGTAGTCAAGGATCGAAGTCGCGTATTTGATCGAGTCGTTGCCTTGCACCGGGCCTTGCGGCTCGAAGCGGGTGAAAGTGAAGGCGTCGACATATTCCTCCAGCGGCACGCCGTATTGCAGGCCAAGCGACACCGCGATGGCAAAATTGTTGATGATGGAACGCAGCGCCGCCCCTTCCTTGTGCATGTCGATGAAGATCTCACCCAGCCGGCCGTCGTCATATTCGCCGGTGCGGAGATAGACCTTGTGGCCGCCGACGACAGCCTTCTGGGTGTAGCCCTTGCGGCGGTCGGGCATGCGCTCGCGCTCGCGCATTACCACGATACGCTCGACGACCTTCTCGACCATTTTCTCGGCGAGCGCTGTGGCGCGCGCTGCCGCGGGACGCTCGAGGAAAGCCTCGACGGTATCTTCCTCGTCCTCTTCGTCAGCAATCAGCTGCGAATTGAGCGGCTGGCTGAGCTTGGAACCATCGCGGTAGAGCGCGTTGGCTTTCAGCGCCAGCTTCCAGGAGAGCAAATAGGCTTCCTTGCAATCCTCGACCGTCGCCTCGTTCGGCATGTTGATGGTCTTGGAGATGGCGCCGGAAATGAATGGTTGCGCCGCCGCCATCATCTTGATGTGGCTCTCGGCCGAAAGGAAACGCTTACCGGTGCGGCCGCACGGATTGGCGCAGTCAAAAACCGGATAGTGCTCGGCCTTCAGGTGCGGCGCGCCTTCTACCGTCATGGCGCCGCAGACATGGATGTTGGCGGCCTCGATCTCGCGCTTGCTGAAACCGAGCGCGACGAGGAGGTCGAACGTAGGCGAGGCAAGGTCTTCGGCTGAGATGCCGAGCTTGTCGCGGCAGAACTCTTCACCAAGCGTCCACTTGTTGAAGACGAACTTGATGTCGAAGGCCATGGGCAGCGCCTTTTCGACCTTCGCGATGGCCTCTTCGGTGAGGCCCTTGGCCATCAGCGTGGTGTGATTGACGGCAGGCGCCTGCGCCAGCGTGCCATGGCCGACCGCATAAGCCTCGATCTCGGCAATGTCGGCTTCGCTGTAGCCAAGGGTGCGCAGCGCTTCCGGCACGGCGCGGTTGATGATCTTGAAGTAGCCTCCACCGGCGAGCTTCTTGAACTTTACCAGTGCGAAGTCGGGCTCGATGCCGGTGGTGTCGCAATCCATCACTAGGCCGATGGTACCGGTGGGCGCAATCACGGTTGCCTGCGCATTGCGGTAGCCGTGCTTCTCGCCGAGCGCGAGCGCGCGGTCCCAGGCCGCCTTGGCGTGGGCGATCAGCGCCTGATCGGGACAGGCGTCGTGGTCGAGCGGGACAGGCGGTGTCGCGACTTTCTCATAGCCGGTGCGTTCGCCAAGCGCAGCGCGGCGGTGGTTGCGCATCACGCGCAGCATGTGCTCGCGGTTTTTCTTGTAGCCGGGGAAGGGCCCGAGCTTCTCTGCCATTTCGGCCGATGTCGCATAGGACACGCCGGTCATGAGGGCGGTCAGTGCTCCGCCGATGGCGCGGCCGGCATCCGAGTCATAGGGGATTCCAGACGTCATCAGCAGGCCGCCGATGTTGGCGTAGCCGAGGCCGAGCGTGCGGAATTCATAGGACAATTCCGCGATCTGGCGCGAGGGGAACTGCGCCATCATCACCGAGATTTCCAGAACGACGGTCCACAGCCGCACTGCGTGCCCGTAACTCTCGACCTGGAATTTGCCGGTCTTCTGGTCGCGGAAGGTGAGCAGGTTTAACGACGCCAGATTGCAGGCGGTGTCGTCGAGGAACATGTATTCCGAGCACGGATTGCTGGCGCGGATTTCACCCGAGGCCGGGCAGGTGTGCCAGTCATTGACCGTGGTGTGATATTGCAGGCCGGGATCGGCCGAGGCCCAGGCGGCGTAGCCGATCTTCTCCCACAGTGCGCGCGCATCAAGCGTTTTCGCGACCTTGCCGTTCTTGCGGTAGGTGAGGTCCCACTTGCCGTCGGCCTCGACCGCCTTGAGGAATCCGTCGGTGACACGCACCGAATTGTTGGAGTTCTGCCCGGAAACGGTGAGATAGGCCTCGCTGTCCCAGTCGGTGTCGTAGGTCGGGAAATTGATGTCCTTGTAGCCCTGCTTGGCGAACTGGATCACGCGCTTGATGAAATTGTCCGGCACCATTGCCCTGCGCGCGAGCTTGATCTCGCGTTTGAGGGCAGGGTTCTTCTCCGGCGAGAAGCAATCATCGCCCGAGCCTTCGCAATTCACGCATGCCTTGAGGATCGCCTTGAGATGCTTCTGGTTGATCTTGGAGCCGGTGACGAGCGCCGCCACTTTCTGCTCCTCCATCACCTTCCAGTCGATATAGGTCTCGATGTCGGGATGATCGACGTCGACGATCACCATCTTGGCCGCGCGCCGCGTGGTGCCCCCGGACTTAATCGCGCCCGCGGCGCGGTCGCCGATTTTGAGGAACGACATCAGGCCTGATGAGCGACCGCCGCCCGAGAGTTTCTCGCCTTCGCCGCGCAGCTTGGAGAAATTCGAGCCGGTGCCGGAGCCGTATTTAAATAGCCGCGCCTCGCGGACCCACAGATCCATGATCCCGCCTTCATTGACGAGATCGTCGCTGATCGACTGGATGAAGCAGGCGTGCGGCTGCGGATGCTCGTAGGCCGATTTGGATTTGGTCAGCTTGCCGGTGAACGGATCGATGTAATAGTGGCCCTGGCTCGGGCCGTCGATGCCATAGGCCCAGTGCAGGCCAGTATTGAACCATTGCGGCGAGTTTGGCGCGCACATCTGCGCAGCCAGCATGTAGCGCAGTTCGTCGAAAAAGGCCTGCGCATCCTCTTCGGAATCGAAATAGCCGCCCTTCCAGCCCCAATAGGTCCAGGTGCCGGCCAGACGATCGAACACTTGCTTAGAGCTTTGCTCGCCGATCATGCGCTCCTTCTCGGGCAGCGCCGCGAGGGCATCCTCGTCGGCGACGGAGCGCCACAGGAACGAGGGCACGGAATTTTCTTCGACCTTCTTTAGGCGGGCGGGGATACCTGCCTTGCGGAAATATTTCTGCGCTAGCACGTCGGAGGCAACTTGCGACCAGAATTCTGGCACTTCGACATTGTCGAGCTTGAAAACCACCGAGCCGTCCGGGTTGCGGATCTCGCTGGTGGTGAGCCGGAACTCGATGCCTGCATAGGCCGACTGTCCATCCTTGGTATAGCGCCGTTCAATTCGCATTTGTCTCTTGCCCCAAATTGCCGGACGGTTGACCATCGCCCTTTTGGTTCTGACGAACCTGTCCCGGTCCGCCGTCGTTGCTCAACTCGTTCGACACACCCACCTCATCTAAGCCCGATGCTCTCATCCGGCACCGGGTCGAATCCGGGGTTTTTGTCCCGGGCACACAGCAAGTCCCTGCCCCAAAACGCCGTGGTCCCGGCGTGGGTTGAGCTCGCGACTGAAAAGCCGTTCTGAAGGTCCGGAGGGAACCTGAAACTCAATGCCACCGAACACACCAAAACTAAGTGGACTCGTCGTACGCGTCAACAAGAGATAGTCGTTAAATCTGAATCAAACACTAAATCTTGTGTCCAACCAGTGAACTTCGGGGACAACGGACCCCGAGAACCCAAGCAGTATTGAGCCATCCCGACCTCGCGAAAAGTTTTTTTCTGGCGCTATGGGGGTAGGTTTTTATGCCTCCGGCCATGACAGAAAAATAACGGGAAAATGGGACTTCCATGCAGATCTGTGGCGCAGTCGCCCCTAAGCGCGCCCGGGGACAAGGCGCGGAAAAACCGAGCGGTTGAGTGACCGGAGTCGCTGATTCTCAAAATCAAGTCAGTGCCTTAAGGCGTATGCGCAGGGTGAGTGAGCGGCTCGCGGCGTAACCCACTCCTGTGAATTCAACTCTAACGCGCATTCGGCCGTGTGACGTGGGCAGCTGCCGCATGGTTCGATCCGGGACGGGAGCATCGGCGTTGCGCCAAACAAAAAGGCGGACCCACGAGGAGTCCGCCCTTTATACCGGCACTGTCTTTTCGAACTTCAACACCGAAGCGACTCGGGCGCCCGCGCTGATGAATTCATGGGCAGGATAGCCGCAAGCCGCGCGGAAACGCAACAGCCAGACCTAGACCCAGGCCCTGGAACCGCTCAGCGCGACCGTTGGGTGCCGCGTTTGCGGGCCGGGCCACGCGATCCGGGCGCGTCTCCGAAATTACTATCCTCCTTGAAACTGATCTGACGCGAGTGTGGGAGCGCCTCGGGGTGCTCCTTTTGCAGGAAATCGATCAGCTTCTCGCGCATCTCGCAGCGCAAGTCGAAGGTTTGTGCCCCGGAGCGGGCACTCATCAGGCAGCGCAGCTCCATGGTGCTTTCCTTGATGTCGGTAACTTGCAAGACGGCGACCCTTCCATCCCATTTGTCGGATTGTTTGAGAATCTCGTTGAACTTCTCGCGAATGACGCCGACTGGCGCGCGATAGTCCACGTTGAGCATGACATTGCCAATCAGCGCCGAGGTCTCGCGTGTCCAGTTCTGAAACGGCTTTTCGATAAAATACGTGAGCGGCACGATCATGCGCCGCAAATCCCACAGCTTGACGACGACATAGGTCGAGGTGATCTCCTCGATTGTGCCGTGCTCGTTCTCTACGACTACCGCATCGTAGAGCCGGATCGGCTGCGTCATTGCGAGCTGCACGCCCGCCATCAGGTTGCTCAACACCGGCCGCGCAGCAAGGCCGGCGACAATTCCGGCAACGCCGGCGGAAGCGAACAGGCTGATACCGTATTGGCGCACGGGCTCAAAAGTCATCAACGCGGTGCCGAAGGTCACCAGGATCAACAACACGTCGGCGCTTCGCACCAGCACGCGGATTTGCGTATTGTGTTTGCGCGCGAGCAAATTGTCGTCAACATCGAGCCGGAAGCGACGCAGATAGAAATTTGAAGCGATGTTCAGAGCCGTAATCGCCGTCCAGCCGATCAGACCTATCACTGCCATGGCCAGCAGCCGCGCGAGCCATCTGGCGGTATCAGGATCGAGCGGCGCTACCGGGATGGCGATGATCACGGCCAGGATCAGCAGCGCGAGCTGGCTCAGGCCGTGCGTCTGGTTGAAGGTCGAAAAGACGTAAGGGTAGCGATCGGCGAATGCTCGGCGTGCCAGCTTGCGCGCCCATCGATGCAGCGCGAGCGCAATCAGAACCGCGATAGCGAAGATCAGCAGCGCGACCACCGGGTCAGGCAGCCAGTCGAGCAGTTCTTTGATCCAGGTCAGCGCGGCCCTGAGCGAATCCATAGGGCTTTAATATCATCCATGGAAGAGTGGCGAATATGGCTTATTGCTCGTTAGCTTGAGCGTTCCGCCGCTGGACAAGGCTACCGGGAGGTGGCAAAACGCCCGCATTCCAACGATTTTCAATGCGCGGTGGCGATGAAGAGTTTCCTGCTCAAGCTGTTCACCTGGTGGAATTCGCAGACATTCGGCACCCAGTTCTGGACCTGGATGTATGGCGAAGCCGTCGGTGAGGATGAATTTGGCAACCGTTATTATCGTACGCGCGGCGGCAATGTCGACAAGACACTCGGCTTCGAGCGGCGCTGGGTGATCTACAATGGTTATACAGAAGCTTCGAGTGTTCCGCCGTCCTGGCACGGGTGGCTGCACCACACGGTCGACACGCCGCCTACGCAGGAAAGCTACAAGCCGCGTCCGTGGCA
This sequence comes from Pseudolabrys sp., assembly GCA_036391175.1. Classification (GTDB taxonomy): domain Bacteria; phylum Pseudomonadota; class Alphaproteobacteria; order Rhizobiales; family Xanthobacteraceae; genus Pseudolabrys. The sequence continues at coordinate 8,828 of DASWAK010000042.1, read as the reverse complement.
AAAACCGCATCGGCCAAACATGACCGGTACGCCTGCCGCGTTGCGGCCACCCGGCTCGACGCTCGCCGCCGGCCGCCGTCCGAGGGCAACGGGCGACTACAAGGCGTGGACTCCGGGGCCTTAACAGATACCGAATTCGGTCACGATCCCGGTTCTGCAGCGCAACCGTTCGCTTTGCTCATGCTCGGGACACGCCAACCTTGGCTCGGAGGGTCCTGGACCGCCCTTCCAACGCCGTATTCCCCGTGTTAACCGGGCATTGAACCGGCATCAGGCGAATCCACGCCGGCCGGGCAAATAAGCCGGACTTTAATGGCGCGTTGCATCTGTTCAGTTGCGTTGTTGACGGTTGTCGCGATGCTTGCGGCACCGTCCGCCTTCGCACAGTTCGGATCGATTTTCGGCGACCCTCCGCCACGTCCGCCGGCGGACGTGCCAAGCGCGCCGCCTTCGCGGCGGCCGCCGCCACCACAACAGCCATATTATTCTGGCCGTGACGAGCCGCCAGCGCAGCCGTTGCCCGCACCGATGAACTTGCCGCCGTCGAACCGGCCTGGTGGCGGCACCATTCAATCGCAGCCGCTGCCGCCGCCGCCCGGTGGATTGGCGGCACCACCAGCGCCACAGGCGCAGCCGCCGCAAGACGCGGCTATTGGGCCGCCGCCGCCTGCCTTGCCACCAGGCCCGGGTTCGCCACGCAACGTCCCGCAACCAGTCAACACGGCGCCGCAGCGCGGCGACGAGGTTGTGGTCGAGCCATCTCCACAGCGCATCGCCAATCCGACCGCGGTGTTCTCCGGTCTCGACAAAATTACAGGCCGCATCATTTCGTTCGATGTCGCCATCAACGAGACCGTGCAGTTTGGCGCGTTGCAGGTGACGCCGCGCGTGTGCTATTCGCGCCCGCCGACCGAGACCCCGAATACGGATGCCTTTGTCGAAGTCGACGAGGTGACGCTGCAAGGAGAGATCAAGCGCATCTTCACGGGCTGGATGTTCGCGGCGAGTCCGGGCCTGCACGCGGTCGAGCATCCGATCTATGACGTGTGGATCACGGACTGCAAAGGTGGGCAAAGTCCGAGCGTCGCGGAAGTGCCTCCGGATGCTACGCCCAAGCAACCGGTGCGCTCGCAACAGCAGCAACGGCCGCCTCAACAGCCGCAACGGGCGCCAGCCCTGCAGCAGCGCGCGCCACCGCCGCCCGGATTCTTCCCGCCACCGCGGTAAGGCAGTCGTGCCCGGGTGTGGTGCAGCACGAGCCCATAGGCACGTTTACGCGCGTCTTCACGCACTACGGCGAATGGCCCCTGCGAGCGCGGATACGCAGTGCAGCAAATTTTGCGTGTAATCCTGGATTCCTGCTTGCGCGGGAATGGGTGGTGGCGAGTGGCTTACGCTGCGCGCGGGACATGTCCCATGCCACATCCGAGTCAGCGAATAATCTCCAGCGCTTCAGCGCCACTGAGAGGACGATCGGGCGGCAACGCTGTGAAATCGGCTTCGCCGATCAGTGCTTCCTCCAGCAGGCGATGATAGCGCCGCTTGGGCACTTCGACCGCGCCGAAAGTTCTCAGGTGCTCGGTGACATATTGCGTGTCGAGCAGGCGGTAGCCGCCAGGCCTGAGCCGCGCGATCAGGTGCACCAGCGCAACCTTTGAGGCATCGCGCGCGCGGTGGAACATGCTTTCGCCGAAGAAGGCGCGGCCGAGCGTGACGCCGTAAAGCCCGCCGACCAACTCGTTGCCATCATAGACCTCAACGGTATGACAATGGCCACGCTCGAACAGGGCGCGGTAGATGCGGCGGATTCGCGTATTGATCCAGGTGCGGGCGCGGTCCTGCTTGGGCTCAGCGCATCCCGCAATCACCCCATCGAAGTCCCGGTCCACATGCACCGTCCACGGCGTCGCGCGGACCGTGCGCGCCAACCGCACCGGCACGTGAAATCCTTCGAGCGGGATAATTCCGCGCATGTCCGGCTCGATCCAATAGAGCGCCGGATCGTCCGCGCTTTCGGCCATCGGAAAGATGCCGCAGGCATAGGCCTTCAGCAGCACTTCCGGCGTGATCTCTATGTAGGTGTTCTCGCGGTTTGCCATGGCATGGATCGTGGCAATGAAAGATCCGACATTAGGGCAGCAGCGTTGACATGAGGAGGCGCCAGTAACCTCTGTTAACCGTTTAGACACCATAAATGCAGCAAGTTTCTGAGGCTCGCCGGAAAGGGGCAGACGGCGGGGAGACGTTCCATGGTCGCGCTGGCGTGCCGATTTCGGTCCCGCGCCCCGCTCTTTATGGCGAAGCCCTGACCCAAATGACGTCTGCGGCCTGCTAACGCGGCTCACCGGCAGTAATTCACCGGCCTAGCCTTCCATCCCGCCGCTGGCGAGGAACTGCTCGAGCCAGTGGATGTGATAGTTGCCGTCGATGATGTCCTTTTCGCGCACCAGGGCGCGAAAGAGCGGCAGTGTCGTTTCGATGCCGTCCACCACGACCTCGTCGAGCGCGCGTTTTAGCCGCATCAGGCACTCGGTGCGCGTCTTGCCGTGCACAATCAGCTTGCCGACAAGTGAATCGTAATAAGGTGGGATGCTGTAACCCTGGTACACAGCGGAATCGATGCGAACGCCGAGTCCACCCGGTGCATGGTAGTGGAGGATCTTGCCGGGCGAAGGCCGGAAGGAAACAGGGTTCTCGGCGTTGATACGGCACTCGATGGCATGGCCGTGGAATTCCACGTCGCTTTGCTTGATGGTGAGATGGCTGCCCGCCGCAACGCGGATTTGCTCAAAGATCAGGTCAATGTCGGTGATCATCTCGGTCACCGGATGCTCGACCTGAATGCGCGTGTTCATCTCGATAAAGTAGAATTGTCCGTCTTCATAAAGGAACTCGACAGTCCCGACACCGAGATAGCCGATCTCGCGCATCGCTTTCGCTACCGTCTCGCCGATTGCGTCGCGCGTGCCGGCGTTGAGCGCTGGCGAGGGGCCTTCCTCCCAGACCTTCTGGTGACGGCGCTGCAACGAGCAATCGCGCTCACCGAGGTGAATGGCATGGCCCTCGCCATCGCCAAGCACCTGGATTTCGATGTGGCGGGGGCGCTCGAGATATTTCTCGATATAGATGGCGTCGTCCCCAAATGCGGCCTTAGCCTCGGCGCGTGCGGTCGAAAGTGCGGTGGAAAGCTCACTTGTACTGCGCGCGACCTTCATGCCGCGGCCACCGCCGCCGGCGGCTGCCTTGATCAGAATGGGAAAGCCGATTTCGGCTGCGGTCTTGTTTGCTTCCTGGTCGGAACCGATACCGCCTTCTGAGCCGGGGACCACAGGAATACCCAACTTCTTCGCAGTGCGTTTGGCCTCGATCTTGTCACCCATTAGGCGGATGTGTGCGGCCTTCGGTCCGATGAACTGCACGCCATGTTCGGCCAGAATTTCCGCGAAGCGTGTATTCTCAGACAGAAATCCATAGCCGGGATGTACAGCGTCCGCGCCGGTGATCTCGCAGGCTGACAGTATGGATGGAATGTTGAGGTAGCTATCCTTCGCAGCGGGAGGGCCAATGCATACGCTCTCGTCGGCAAAGCGCACATGCATGGCGTCGGCGTCCGCGGTGGAATGCACCGCCACCGTCGGTATGCCGAGTTCCTTGCAGGCGCGCAGCACCCGGAGTGCGATCTCGCCGCGATTGGCGATCAGGATTTTATCGAACATGTCTCACTCGTACTCGATCCGTCATCCTGAGGTGCGCACTCTTGCGGGCATCGAAGGATAACGGTCGTTGCCTTCGAGGCTCGCGTGAAGGCGCGCTCGCACCTCAGCACGACGGGATCATCACTCGACAATCACCAGCGGCTCGCCGAATTCCACCGGTTGGCCGTCCTCAAACAAAATTTGAATTACGGTGCCAGCGCAAGGGGCCGGAATCTGGTTCATGGTTTTCATCGCTTCCACAATCAGCAACGTATCGCCGACTTTGACCTTGCTGCCGATGTCGATGAAAGGCTTGGCGCCCGGCTCGGCCGCCGCGTAAGCGGTACCCACCATCGGCGAGATCACCACGCCCGGATGCTTCGACGGATCGATCGTTTTAACGGCGGCTTCCGCTCCAGGTTGCGGCGCCACTTCCACACGCACCGCGGCAGATGGAGGCGCAGCAGCGATCGATGCACGTGCCACTCGTACGCGCTTGCCATCTTGCTCGATTTCGATTTCGGTCAGGCCGGTCTCATCCAGGAGTTTGGTGAGCTCGTGGATTAACTCACGGTCGACGATCGTCTTCGGCGACTTGCTCATTGCGCGACGCTCAACCTTTTTGCTTGGCGCCGAGAAGACCGGCAAGGCCGATAATCGCCAGCGCATAGCCGTCGACCCCGAAGCCGGCGATCACTGCCTTGGCCGCCTTCGATATATAGGAATTCTGCCGGAAGCTTTCGCGCGCATGAATATTGGTGATGTGTACCTCGATGACCGGCAATTTCACGTTCACAGCGAGAAGCGCGTCCATGATGGCGACCGACGTCGTGGTGTAGCCGGCCGGATTGATGATAATGGCGGCCGCTTCCTTGGCATGCGCTTCCTGAACCCAGTCAACCAGCTCGCCCTCTTGGTTTGATTGTCGGAAAACAATGTCGAACCCGAACCGTTTGGCAGTGTCGCGGCAAAGCTTTTCCACGTCGGCAAGAGTCGCTCGCCCGTATTTTTCCGGCTCGCGGGTGCCGAGCATGTTCATATTGGGTCCGTTGAGGACATAGATTGTTGTTGTCGCCATGGGTCCCCGGCGGCGTCGGCGCGCGTGAAACTGTCGCGCTTTATAGGTGGCCCGAGGGATAAGGGGAAGCCCGGATGGCGCGGAGATTTAATTTTTGGCGCTGCCGAGCGCTTGGGTTTCGCCCGCTGCCCAATCAACAACCTCTTTGAGTGCCGTTAACCTTCTACGGCCCGCGGCTCTCGCCTTGCCGAAGATGTCGATCTGACGGTCCGCGCTGGTGCCATTGGCCGCGATGGTGTGGACATGCCTGATTTCCACCGAACAGCTGAGCGCGTCCACATCTTCGGCAATGAAATCGATCACGTGATCGAGCCATTGCCCGAGTGTGAGGGGTGAACGGGAGAATGGCTCAATAAACGTCGCACGGATGCCGTAGCGCTGGGCGTGCCACTTGTTCTCTTGCGTGATTGCGCGGCCCACGCGGTCGAACCCCGCATTGAGCGCCCGATCGCGATCGAGTGCGCGCACGAGGCAACGGAACAGCGCCGCGATGGCGACAGCGTCGTCAATTCGCGTGCAGCTGTCAGCCACCCGCAACTCGATGGTCGGATTGTTCAGTGAGGGCCGCACCGCCCACCAGATGTAGCTCGCGTCAGGAATGATTTTCGCCCAGGTGAGCGCGGCAACGAACTCGCGATAGTCGTCATTGGTACGGAACAGTTCGGGCAGTCCCGTGCGGGGCAGCTCGTCGTAGGCGGCAAGTCGATAGCCGACGAGGCCGGTGATGTGCCCTTGCCAGAACGGCGACGAAGTTGAGAGTGCGAGCAAGAGCGGAAGGTAAGGCGTCAAGCGCATGATTAGATTGATACGCGTGTCGACATCCGGTACTGCGACGTGCACGTGCATGCCGCACAACATGTTGCGGTAGCCGACCATCTGAAGGTCGTCCATGATGGTACCGTAGCGCGCCTTTGCCGTTACAGTTTGTTCCGGCCAGAACGCAAGGGGGAAGGTGCCCATGGCGGCGAGCCCGAGCTTGTGTTCGGCAGCTACCTGTCCAAGCGTGCGACGGTAATGTGCGAGATGCGCGCGCGCTTCTGTTGTGTTGACGCAGGGAGGTGTGGCCACCTCGATCTGCGACTGCAGCATTTCTGTCATCACGCGATTACCGAGATGCCTCTGGGCGAGCGAAAGGAATTTCTTGTTCGCGCGGCGCACCGCATGCCGCGTCTTTGCGTCGAACAGGAAGTATTCTTCTTCCATTCCGAGTGTGTATTTGTGCATGCGCGCGACAACGGCCGCTGCGGAACTTTGTTCCGCAGCGGTGACCCTGAGAACACTGTCCCGGGTGCAACGCAGCATGGAATGATGCGCTGCAGACCCAGGATCGCTACAAAGAATCGGATGTGACCCCGCGGATAGGAGCCGTCAGCAGCTCGGCTTGCCGCAGCGTGAGGTGTTGACCTTTTCTTTCAAAGCATCGAGGCCGACCGCGCCGACCACGACGTCCTCGCCGATCACATAGCTCGGCGTGCCGTTGAGGCCGAGTGCTTCGGCGAGCTTGAAGCTTTCTTGCAACGTGGCCTTCACCTCAGGGCTCGCAAGATCCTTGTCGAGGCGCCCCATGTCGAGACCAATGTCCTTGGCGACAGCGAGCGCGCGCGCTTTGTCGGCTTGACCGCGACCGCCGAGCAGTTTCTGGTGGAATTCGAGATATTTCTTGCCGGTTTTGTCTTGCATGCGCACGGCAACGGCGACTTGCGCGGCCTCCACCGAGCCTGGCCCAAGGACGGGGAATTCTTTCAACACGACCTTGAGCTTTGGATCGTCCTTCATCAGCGTGAGCATGTCATCCATGGCGCGCTTGCAGTATCCGCAGTTGTAATCGAAAAACTCGACGAAGGTGACATTTCCATCTGGATTACCCAAAACAACCTGCCGCGGCGAGGTATACAAACTTTGTGAATACTGCTGGATTGCCGCCTTGTGCTTCGCGGCATCCGCCGCGCTCTGTCGCTTCTCAAGTTCGCTCATCGCATCCTGGATAACCTCAGGGTGTGCGATCAGATATTCGCGCACGATGCGTTCGACCTCACTGCGCTGAGTGGCGGAGAATTCGTCGGCGCGTGCGCTTTGCGGCGCAGCGATGGCCAGGAAAGCTGCACAGGCAGCAGCAATCAGGCACAGTCTCGATGTCATGGAGTCCATTCTCCTTATTGAACCTTGGCGTTGGCGTTTGGTTTGACGTTTACAATGTCATCGGCCCGCACCCATGCGGGCGAGCCGATCGGCAGGCGAGTCTTGGCGCGCGTGGCAAGCTGACGCGCGGTTTTCAAATCGCCGCGCGCAAATGCAGCCTGCGCCGAGGCAAGGTCGGCATTGGCGAGATCGCCCTTGCGGCCATAGGCCATCGCAAGCTGTGAATAGGCTTGAGGCGCTTCGGGTTCGCGGACGATAGCGGTGCGCAGCAGGGCGACCGCTTCCTCGGCGAGCTTCGGATTGTTGGTGGCATTTAACGCCTGCGCGAGCAGGATCTCCATCAATGGATTGCCATGCGAAAGCTGCACGGCCTGGCGCAGTGGAGCGACTGCTTCAGACGCATGGCCGCCTTCCAGAAGCGCCTGACCCTTGAGCTCGTAAAAATAAGGATTGTTTGGCTGCGCCTGAATCAAGCCGTCCATCTGTGCGAGCGCCTGGCGCAGGTCTGAATGAAGGTAGGTCGAGATGGCGCGCGCGTAACGCGCCGGCAGGTTGTGGTCGCTGACCGGGTATCGGCGGGCAATCGTGTCCGGGCGCTCCAGGAAGCCCGACAGTTTCGCGCGCATTAGTTCGTGACGCAGTACCAACTCGGGCGGATCTTTGCGGTCCCAATAAGGGCTGGCCCGGGCGAGCGTCTCGAGGGCCGCGACACGATCAGCCGGCATCGGGTGGGTTTGCATGTATGGGTCGATATAGCGTGAATTAAACAACACTTCGTTGCTCAAGCGTTTGAACAGATCGACCATTCCCTTCGGCGACTGGCCGGTGGCATTGAGGAACTTCACGCCGGCATGGTCGGCCTGGTCTTCCTGAGTGCGCACGTAGGAGAGCATTGAGCGCAGGATCGCGGACTGCGGCGCCATGATCGCCGCTGCGCCGATATCGCCGGCCGCGCCACTGCGCGCACCGGCAACAGCCGCGCCGATGCCGGCCAGCAAGGCGATGATCGAGGCCGTTTGCGCCGACGCCAGCTGCTCGCGTAGGCGCTGGAGATGCCCGCCCGCAAGATGCCCGGTTTCATGCGCGAACACGCCGATGACTTCGTTCGGCGTCTTGGCGTCGAACAGCGTGCCGGCATTAACGAAGATGTGGCGGCCATCCATGACAAAGGCATTGAACGAGCGGTCGCCGAGCACGACGACTCTGACATTTTGCTTGGCAAGTCCGGCGGCGTGCAGGATGGGCTGGGCATAGTCGCGCAACAGCTGTTCGATCTCGGCGTCGCGGATGACCGGCATGCCGCGCGTTTCGGCGTCTTGTGCGCGCGCGGGTGCGACTGCGGGTCCACCGCCGGCGGCGCCGACAGCTATCGCGGTGAGGAACGCGATTGCCCGGGCTGCTGGCGCCCGGCGCCGCGTCCTGATAGTGGTGCCGTTCAAGGACATACCGATTTCGCTGCCGAATTGGCGTGAACCTAGTGACGCCCCTTGGGGCGGTCAACGCGACTGACGATCACGACTGGGTCATGAGAGAGCCATTCGCAAGCAATCTGCTGAATACGGCAACAGCGGGGCAGGGCGTCAAGGCCCAATAGGCCGAAAACGATGCTTGAAGCGGTAAAACAGCTCTTGAAGCCATCAAAGCGCAGCGATGTGCCGCCCTTTATTGTCATGGACGTGATGGCGGCCGCGGCCCAGCGCGAAGCGCAGGGCGCTCACATCATCCATATGGAGGTGGGGCAGCCGGCCGCGCCGGCTCCAGCGGTAGCGATCAAGGCAGCGCAGGCCACACTTGCACATGGCCGTATCGGCTATACCGAAACTCTGGGAATACCGGCGCTGCGTGCGCGCATCGCGCGCCACTACGAGGACACTTACGATCTATCCCTCGATCCGGCACGTGTGGTGGTAACCACC
>DASWAK010000041.1:0-15411 GCA_036391175.1 Pseudolabrys sp. | reverse complement strand
GGCCCCATATCTGCCAATTGAACCTTCCCCACGGGTAGTTGCCATTAGGGAAACAAAATTCGGTCCGGCGGCCGCCAGTCTATCTCGGCCTCGATGCACGCCTGATTGACCCGGATCAATCGTGGCAACCGCTATAGATTTGATCGCGATCAATGAACTGGCGCTCCACCTTCGGCAGTTTAACCCGTCAGCTACTCGTACGAGGGAGACTGGAGATGCCCGAAACAGCAACGAAAGTACCTGTGTCGACCGAAAGGCGGCGCAGCAAACATGCTGGAGCAACGCCCTTCGATGGGCTACGACAGCAAATCGATCATCTCTTTGACGATTTTCAGCGCGGCTATTGGCACCTTCCATTCCGCCAAGGAGTGTTGGACGTTGAGCCGTTCTGGCGCGGCGAGGTCTCGTTCGGCGCCATTCCCGCAGTGGACATCAAAGAAACCGATGCGGGTTATGAGGTGACCGCGGAATTGCCGGGCGTTGTCGAAAGCGACATCGACGTCAAGTTTTCGGACGGCACCCTGACGATCAACGCGGAGAAACATGAAGAAAAGGAAGAGAAAAAAGCGAATTATTTTCTCTCAGAGCGTCACTATGGATCGCTAAAGCGATCTTTCCGGGTCGCCGATGGCATAGATACCGAAAAGATTGAAGCCAATTTCAAAAATGGCGTGCTCAAAGTGACACTGCCAAAAACTGCGGAAGCGCGGAAGAAAACCAAGACAGTTACGATTGGCAAAGCCTAGCTGATCTTGCGCCGATGGAACACGCTTGAACCAAGAACGCCACTATCTGGAGGGTCTCATGCAAAAACCCGATTCAGGCGGCAGCGCGGTCGCTACCGATGTTGAAATCACCAGCATCTTGGGCAGCCTTGATTCCGACAAGCTGCTAGCAATTTTATCCTTGCACCCGACCATCGCCGAGGTCGAGGAAGCATCGATCTGGCTCTCCGGTGACGCTGACGTATTTGGCGCCAATGAGCCAGTCAAAGGCAATGCGTCGCACATCATAACAATCTTGACCGCCGAGGAAGAGGAAGAGCCGTGACCTCTGCCTGAGCGCAGTTGCAATTGCATCATTGGGAAAATAGCCATGACTTTAGGCCGCCTAGCAAGATGCTGCGCTACTGGCCCTAAGCAACGGCAGCAGCACTATTCATATGATGAGAATGTCGACGAACCGGCCAAACTCATCGAGGACGAAGCAACCGAAATCGAGCACGAAGTGCCGGCGGATGAAAAGGAGTCGATCGAAGGGCAGCAAGATCAAGAAAAACATGAAACGCCCGCATTCGAGGAATAGCGCTATCGCGCGTTACACGATGTCAGCTTAGCCAGCCGACGGGCGGAACAATGGACAAGTTCGCCAACGAGATCTCGCGTCACGTGTGGCAGACGAAGTATAGGTTCGCCGATACCGCTATGTGCGAACGCAGCATCGCCGATACTTGGCGCCGTGTTGCGCGCGCACTCGCCGCAGTCGAACCCAAAGATAGCGAAGCCTGGGAAGATCGTTTTTTCGCGATTCTGAAGGATTTCAAGTTTCTCCCCGGTGGCCGCATTCAAGCCGGCGCAGGAACCGCACGTAATGTCACGTTATTCAATTGCTTCGTGATGGGGACAATTGAGGACTCGATCCCGGGCATTTTCAGCGCTTTGGAAGAAGGTGCGGTGACGATGCAGCAGGGCGGCGGCATTGGCATCGACTTTTCGACGCTTCGTCCTCGCGGCAGTCAAACCAAAACGGTTGGCGGCATCGCGTCGGGTCCCGTTTCATTCATGCAACTGTGGGACGCGGCGTGTGGCACTATTTTGTCGACCGGCGTTCGCCGCGGCGCCATGATGGCAACGCTGCGCTGCGATCATCCCGACATCGAAGAATTCGTTACGGCCAAACACCAACCCGGACAGTTGCGGCATTTCAATGTGTCAGTCCAGGTGACCGATGCTTTTATGGCGGCAGTACGCAGCGACGCCGATTGGTCGCTTCTATTTCCCGTCGCAGCGGTCGACGGTGGCGGTCAGACCGTTATACGCGAATGGCCGGGATCTGAAGGGTCCGTTCCGTGTAGCGTTGTGCGGCATATCCGAGCCCGCCATTTGTGGGATCTGATCATACGCGGCACTTACGACTACGCCGAGCCGGGTGTGCTGTTCGTCGACCGTATAAATAAGGTCAATAACCTCTGGTACCGCGAGCACATTAGCGCCACCAACCCTTGCGGTGAAATCCCACTGCCGCCTTACGGAGCCTGCGATCTCGGTTCACTCAATCTTACCCGCTTCGTTGTATCGCCATTCACGGCTGAAGCGCGCATCGACCACGAGCGGCTAACCGATACGGTCCGCATCGCCGTACGAATGCTCGATAACGTTATTGATGCGTCGCGTTTTCCATTGCCGCAACAGGCGGAGAATGCGCGCGGCTCGCGTCGCGTCGGGCTCGGTATAACCGGACTCGCTGATGCGCTTGTAATGATGGGGCTGCGTTATGGTAGCGATCAATCGCTTGCCTTCGCTAAACAGACGATGTGCCTGATTTGTCACACGGCGTACCGTACCTCTATCGAGTTGGCGAAAGAAAAGGCGAGCTTCCCCTATTTCGAGCGCGATAAATATTTGCAGGGCCTCTTCATACGTAGCCTGCCTGATGACATCCAGCGTAACATCGCCGAGAGCGGAATCCGAAACAGTCACCTGCTGGCAATTGCACCGACCGGGACAATCAGCTTGCTGGCGGGAAATGTCTCTAGTGGGCTGGAACCAATTTTTGCAGCCTCTTATCGCCGCAAGATTCTGGACGACGCCGGAACGGCAAAGGATTTCCTATTAACCGACTATGCCCTGGAGCTTTGGAGAGCAGGGGCTGCGGAGGGGTTGCCCAATGGTTTTTGCACAGCGAGCGAGCTTCCCGTCCGCGCCCATCTCGACATGCAGGCCGCCTTGCAGCCATTCATAGACAATTCGATTTCCAAGACGATTAATGTCCCAGAAACATATCCTTTCCACGATTTCCAGCGTATCTACGACCTCGCCTACGACATGGGTTTGAAGGGGTGCACCACCTTCCGACCCAATCCAGTAACCGGCACGATTTTGAGCGAAGAAGGGTTCGGCATCGAGGCACCGCACTGCTGCTTGCTCGAGCGCGAAGCCGATTAGTTAAAATGACTCATTGTTTCATCCGATCCGTTCACCGACAGTTCCACCGCGAGCATCGTCCAATTTCTAGTGTGACATTGTGATGCTGCGAAATATACAAACCGGCCACCTTAGCTTTCACAAACCGAGTTCGGGCTTCACAAGCTCGGCGATGTCCGGCTCGCCGCAATGCCTCAAAATGACCTCGCGCACGGCATCCCGCAACCGGAGCAGCGCCGCAAAATCGGTGCCAGATGGCCTGATCGCCTCTTCGATCTGAACGCTTACGGGGCTCCAGCGTGGAAACCATTGATCGCTGCGCAAGATTGTACGGGTGCCACGGATGATGCCGGGCAGAATTGGAAGACCAGCGTCGGCTGCAACCTTGAAAGCCCCTAAATAGAAGGCGGAGAGCCCTGGCCTGCGAGTAAATGTGCCTTCTGGGAAAAAGACGACGTTGCGTCCTCCCTGAGCGCCGGCAACCACCGCTTCGGTATCAGCAAGCCTGCCGCTGACATCGTATCGCTCGACAAACAGGACACCCAACCGACGCACAAAGAGTCCGGCGAAAAACTGGTCTGTCAATTCTCTCTTCGCGACATACAGCGGTTCGCCCGGTAAGATCGCCGCAAGGACTATCAAGTCCGCGTAGCTGGCATGGTTGAAGATCAGTATGGAATTCCCCGTGGGGATGCGCTCGCGGCCAACAACTGTTATTGGAACACCGATCATCGCGAGTCCTGCTCGCGCGATGGCGCGTACTATACTCCATCGCCAGGAAAGACGCGGGATCACCAGCATAGCAAACCAAGCGAGCACAAAAGCTGGCCCCACAACCGTCCACCACCAGGCGGCGTAAATAACGTCACGGGACCGCGCAATCATCCGTGTAAGCTGCGGACCAACTCCCGCCAGCGAGAGACGCAGAACCTGAAGCCAGAGCGCGCGCTGTAATGGGCCAATATGCCCGCTTTGGTAAAGTTCTTTGGCAGCGCTACGGCGAATTTTGCCACTTGATGTCTTCGGCACTGTGCGAGGCGGCGCAAGCACGACTTCGTCCGGCGGCGTGCCAGCAACATCGGTCGTGACTTCGTGAGCGCGCTTTTGCAACGTCGCGCGCGCCGTTGCGTCGAGTTCCCGTGTCTCAGCGAGGAGAATCACGCGCTCGGTGCCAGAACGCGGATCACTCACGCTGAACACGGCTACGCCTCCCTTGCGAATTCCCGGAATCTCCGCCACCGCTTCTTCGATCTCTTGCGGATAGAGATGACGCCCCGCGCGGATGATGATGTCCTTGACACGTCCGGTGATGTAAACGTCGCCTCCTGCCACATATGCGCGGTCGCCGCTGTCGAGCCAACCATCATTGAAAAGCTCGCGGGTTTTGGTCTCGTTTCGGAAATAGCCTCGGGTCGTTGAGGGCCCTCGAAACTCGAGTCTCCCTTCGTGGCGATCGCCGAATTCATGGCCCGCTTCGTCGACAATGCGAACCTCATGGCCGGGGAGCGGCTGCCCAGATGCTACAATTTCAAATGGCTTGGGGTCATCTGGCTTGGCCGGTTCGGCAATTCCATTGCGGCTAAGCTGATCATAGTTCACGCGATCGATCAGCGGCGGACGTCCGGCTGGCGGAAACGCTAGCCCCACCGAACATTCCGCTAGGCCATAGACCGGCCCCATCGCACTTGCAGAAAAGCCGTATCGGCCAAATCGATCGATAAAGCGCCGTACGGTGTGGGCGCTGACCGGCTCGGCGCCATTTGCGATCATGCGCAATGAGCTGAGGTCCAATCCCACAAGGTCTTCTTCCGCAATTTTGTTGATACATAATTCAAAGCCGAAATTGGGCGATGCAGAAAAGGTCGCATGGAAGCGATGCATGGCCCGGAGCCAACTCTCAGGTCGCACTAAAAAGCTCAATGGTGACATGACGTACAGCGGCGCCGCAAAATGCAGACAGCCGAGCCAAGCTCCTATTAGACCCATGTCGTGGTAGAGCGGCAGCCAACTGACGAATACATCGGTCGAACTGGCATCCATTGCTTGTCCCATCGCCCGGATATTGGCGAGTAGGTTTGCGTGGGTGAGCACGACACCCTTGGGGTCGCCAGTGCTACCGGACGTATATTGGATAAGAGCGACAGTGTCCCCACTCGCCGGCCGCGGTAGTTCGACGAGCGGTGCAGATGCCTCAAGGTCCGCTGCACTCTCGACCTGTTTCAACGTTTCCACTTGTGCACGGAGCAATCCGGCGAGCCGCTTCCCCTCCGGCATCGTGACGAGAAGACAAGCGCCAGCATTGCTCAGGATGCCAACCTGACGGCGCAGGTGATCCTCAAGCTGCGAGATGCGCATCGGTGGGTAGATCGGCACCGGAATGGCGCCAGCGTAGAGTATGCCAAAAAACGTGGTGAAAAATTCAATGCTGGTCGGTAGCATCAACGCAACACGGTCACCTGGCGCGACGTCTCGCGCCACCAACCCGCATGCCAATGCGCGCGCTTTCGTAGCGAGCGCGGCGTAGGTGAGACTTCCAAGTATGGTCGCCTCGTTTTGCAGCACGGTTAGGTGCGGCCGTTGGGGATGCCGCGCCTCATGCCACTCAAGAACCTCGATAAGAGTACGCGCGTCGCTGGCTGCCGGCACGGATGGCAGGCTCGGAACGAGCGGCACTTCCGCAATGGCCCCGACCTGCATCGGGCGAGCCTGCTCTAGCGCTTGAACGAGATCCAGTACGGCTTCGGATTGGCCGATCGTTTGAACTGGCAGACGCACACGGAATGCCCGTTCGACCCGCAATATGAGTTCGGTTCGGCCTAGGCTATCGATTCCGAGATCGCGCTCGATTCGGCTAGACGGCGTGACGTCGATAAATCGAGCGCGTTGGGGATGCAGTTCACGCACAAGATCGGTAACTACCGCGATCAATCGGCGCGTGCGCATTTCGTGCTCAGCGCCCAATAACGGCCGGCCCGCCTGATCAAGGCTTTCCTGCATCAAAAAAGAATAGGTTTCCGACCGCGCCACGTATTTGACGCCGATCAAACCGATCGCCGAAAGAAACTTTAGAAAATATAAAAAGCCCGCTCCAGCACGATGGTGGTGCCTTGCACCTAGTCTACATCAGGCGTCTTTTACAACGGTCACCGCGATGGAGCATGCAATAAGCGATCAGCAGGCTGCCCATAGCGAGGACACGATTGCTGCCTCTCAAGCAGCCACCCTGTGGGGGCTTTTTCGCGAGCGCGTTCGACGCTGTCCGGATGCCATTGCCTACCGCGACTATGACTATACGAAACGCATCTGGCGCGATCATAGCTGGCGCAAGATTTCGGAACGCGTCGACCGCTTCCGAGCTGCGCTCGCTTTAGCGAATATAAACCCGGGGGACCGGGTAGCGATACTGCTACCAAACGGAACCGACTGGGCCTGTCTCGATATAGCCGCGCATGGCTCGGGTTTGGTCGTGGTTGGTCTTTACCCCCACGACACCGTCGCCAGCAATGCATATTTACTCGGCCATTCGGATGCCCGTCTCGTTTTGCTGGACCGCGAGGCCCGATGGACCGCGCTGTCGCCACAGCGTTCTGAATTTTCGTCGCTGGAGACTGTGTGGATTAGTGAACTCGAGCGCGGACCGGCGCCCCGCGCAGCCGGTCCAGCCGTCCGGGGCCTTGCCGAAGTTCTCGCTACTACCGCGCAGCCGCCTCCACCGCATGCGAACAAGCCGACCGATCTCGCGACGCTGATCTACACCTCCGGAACTACGGGCCGGCCGAAGGGCGTGATGCTTTCGCATTTTGCCTTGTTGTGGAACGCGCAGGCATCGGGCGCACTTGTCCCGCCGCTCCGAAATGATGTGTTCTTGTCGATCCTCCCGTTGGCGCACGCATTCGAACGTACGGTCGGCTACTACCTCCCCATGATGGGCGGCTCAACAGTTGCCTATGGGCGATCTCCGCAGGATTTGGCCGAAGACCTGATTGCAATCCGCCCTACCGCAATGCTCGGCGTGCCGCTTCTTTTTGAGCGCATATGTGCGTCCATCCGCGCAAAAGTTGCGCACAACTTTCTAAGAAGCAAGTTGCTGCAAATTACAAGTGCCGTCGGTTGGCGCCGTTTCGCCACAAAACAGGGACGTCGTATGCAGCCGGCGCTGCAATTGCTCTGGCTCCTGCTCAAGCCGTTGGTAGCATCGCCAGTGCTCGCGGCACTTGGCGGACGACTGCGTGTCGCTGTTAGTGGCGGAGCGCCGCTGGACCAAAGCGTCGCTCAACTGCTGATCGGCCTGGGTGTGCCGGTCGTAGAAGGATACGGACTCACCGAAGCTGCACCGGTCGTCGCGGCAAACCGTCTCGATGACAACTTGCCCGGCTCTGTCGGCCGTCCACTCAAGGGTGTTGAAGTAAAGCTCGGTCCAAAGGATGAACTCCTCGTCCGATCACCATCGGCCATGATGGGCTACTGGAAGGATAACGAGCGGACCCAGCGAGCCTTCGATGCTGCCGGCTGGCTATCGACGGGCGATATCGCTGAAATCCGAAACGACGGCCGCATCATCATTCGCGGCCGTCTTACAGAAATGCTCGTTCTGTCGATCGGCGAAAAAATCAACCCGACTGTGGTCGAAGGTCAGCTTACCCGCGATTCGCTCTTCGAACAGGCCATGGTCGTTGGCGACCGCCGGCCTTTTCTCACAGCGGTTGTCGTGCTGAACGCCAAGGCTTGGGAACTATTTGCGGCCGAGAGGGGCCTCGATCCAGGGCAGCCCAATCATGAAGCCAGCAAGATCGAACTTCTCGCTAAAATCACTTCGCTTCTCACGGGACTGCCCCGCTATGCGCAAATCCGCGCTCTACATCTGACCTTACAGCCGTGGACAATCGAAACCGGATTGCTGACGCCGACACTCAAGATCAAGCGGGAATTGATCGCCCCCTTGTTCGCCAAGGAAATTGATGATCTGTACGCCAAGCGGTAGATCTACGATAGAAGCTAGTCCGGTCGCAGCAACCGATGCCGAGAGAGGTCATCGCGCGCCCATAGCGCCACCCCGGCCCGATCATCAATGGTGTCGATTGTAATCACGGCGTCGGGATCGGTGAAGGATAACTTGCCCAAAGTCCCCAGCCTCGCGGTCGCATCGAGAAGCGCCTCATTCAGTGAACGCTCAGTCTGTTGAGTCCCAAGATCGTATTTGGGCCCACGGCGATGTAATCGCACGTGGAAAGATCGGCCGGTCAATCTCGGCGACCATTCAACCAAAAGGTTTTTTGTCTTCTCCAAAAAGTCGTCCGTCGATTGGAAGTCGAAACTGTGCGTAGCTGGCGAAACTCTCGAGATTGCGTCATAGAGCGCGGTACTTTCTTGCGTCTTCAATTCGATCGCCTCAAGCACCTTTACCGGATCGTCAACCTTCATTGCCAAGACATTGTGGTATGGGGTTCGCTCAATTGACCCTAGGACGCGCAATGATCGTAACGCGCGTCGAAAGCCGTCTTGGAAAATCGTGACGACGAGATTCCAATCCTTCATGCGTCTGCTGCATCGAATTCGCTCTCGCGGACAAAGGCGGCCATAACCTCATTCATCATGCGCGCCTCCTGTCCGCTATAACGTGGCGAAAAGTGAAACGGCTCGACCCGGCGCACACTGGCGGCACGCGCCAGGCGTCCCGCGGCGTCTGTCGTGAGATGCGCACGCTCAGCCGCAAGCTGTGCATCTGCTCGGGCGAAGGCAGCTTCGATAAATAGCAAGTCGGCATTAAGGGCTAGCGCAACAATAGCAGCGCGGTTCGGCGACGTATCGGCCGCATCAGTGACATAGGCGACTTTCTGTCCAGGTGTGACCGTAATAGCTTTGCGCAGGATGCCGAGGGGCATTGGTCGCGTCCCGACCTCGATCAAATCATCATCCGGCTTGTTCTCAATCACAGCGCGCTTGAGTTCTCGCAGCCACGGTCCAATCGGGAGGCCCAGCTCTTCAAGGCGATTTTTCCACACATTGACATGAGCCGCTTCTTGGATGGCGAAAGCTAGGCAGGGCGTGCGGTGTTCGAGCACCGCAGTCACGACGCGGAAGGCGGCCTCATGGCAGAGAATTCCGTCGGTGAGCGGTCCAGAGCCCATGTCTTCAACGGCAAAAGCGCTCGTCAAACGAAATCGCGCTTTGTGCGTATCAAGCGAGGTTCCGACTTCGGTGACTTCAAGCGCCAAATCGCTGACATAACGGTCTACAAGGTTCCAGCGATAACCCTGTAGCTTATGGCGGACATGTTCGATGAAGCCGCTCGGTCCATAGAGCTTGAGCTTCTTCTCACGCCCGACAAGGCCCCTCAACAGGTGATCAAATCCGATGAAGTGATCGATATGCGCATGCGACACAAAGACGTGCTCGAGCCGCTGGAGCTTGCGTGCCGGCAGGTTGGAAAGATCGCCTAAATCAAAAAGTATAGCGCGCCTTTCGAACAGAGTTTCGACGTACAGAACCGGATCGCCGGTTCGCCCGTTCACGAGGGTCGGGTGCAAAAGTGGACGCATTCTATTTAATTAGCTTACGGTAGCAGGGGATGCTTTGCGCCAGATCATTACGCGGCGTCGACCTTTCCGCTGGCCAATCCGACTTTTTGACCCTTATCAACACGCGCAGCGGCTTCGGGGGTCAGTCTGTCTCCAATTGGGGCGCACCGCTATGGAAATTCGCTCAATTGCTTTTTCGAATGGTTCGCCAATGCCGCTCCAGTACACGTGTGACGGAAAAAATATTTCGCCGCCCCTCAACTGGACAAATCCGCCGGCCGCGACGCGTAGCTTTGTACTCCTCTGCGATGATCCCGATGCACCCGGAGGAACCTGGCATCATTGGGCGGTCTATGATCTGCTAGATCGAGAACGGTCACTTGCGGAAGGTGCATCCCGCCATCCAAAGTCTTTCAAGCAAGCCATCAACGATTTTCAGAAGAACGGTTATGGGGGCCCCTGTCCACCCCACGAGCACGGATTACATCATTATCATTTCCGACTGCTTGCGCTTTCGGTTGAGCAATTGCCCGTGCACAAAAATCCGACCTGCGACGACGTGGAACGCGAAGCCCGTAAGCACACAATCGCTGAAGCAACTTTAATTGCGGTTTATGAGAGATAGTTCCGCCGAAAATATTCGGCGGTCCGTCCTTGATTTGAGTCAATTCACTCCATTTTTGCCGGACATAAGCTTGCGTGCTTACCAGTTTGGAGCAGTCACATGTACGGCAAAGGACGAGAGCTCGAAATTGGCAATGCAACGAGCGCGATACTTATTTCGTTGTTGCGGACTCTTATCGACAAACATGTCCTGTCGAACACCGAGGTTCGTGCAGTTTTGACCAGGGCCGCGACCGCGCTCGGTCCTCACGACTATACCGCTCCTGTCAAGGGAGCGATTGGCATTATCCTAGACGATGTTCTGCCGCAATTTCCTGAGAACGGCGGCGATTAATAGAAGTCGGGTCGTTAAACATGACAGCTACTCAAAACGTCGAGGCTGCAGCCCGCGCGACCGAAGATTGGATCGATGATTTTGTCCAACATTTGGGTTGGCGTGATCGCGACCGCGTATATTTGGCTCTGATAGCTGCAATGCATGCGCTGCGCGACTGTTTGCATAAAGACGAAGCAATTTATCTCGGGGCCCAGCTACCGACATTACTGCGTGGGCTTTACTATGAGGGCTGGCACCCCACCTCGCGTCCGTTGGCCAAGAGTCGCAGCGCGTTCCTTGGGCGGATTCATGACGGCTTGCATCGCGATCCGGGCGTCGACGCCGAACAGGTGGCTCGCGCAATGTTTGCCTTGCTGGCGACACGCTTACCAGCTGCGGAGGTTGAGGATGCAAAAGCTTCTACGCCCCACGAGCTGCACAATCTTTGGCCGAGCTAACGCTTAGCGCATGAACCGCCGCCCGTTAACGGCTTCAGCACATCAGCGGCCAACACTGCGGCTTTTTCTGTGCGGCGATGTGATGCTCGGACGAGGCATCGATCAAATATTGCCGCAACCTTGCGACCCGGCGCTTCATGAAGACTACGTCCAATCGGCATTGGAGTACGTGCAGTTGGCGGAGGTTGCCAATGGCTCGGTAAAGCGGCCTGTGGCTCCTGCCTATGTCTGGGGCGTCGCCATCAACGAATTGAAACAGGCCCGGCCCGACGCGCGCATCATCAATCTCGAAACAAGTATTACGCGCAGCGAAGACTTTGACCCGAAAGGCATTAACTACCGGATGAGTCCTGAGAATGCAGTAGCGCTCGCGGCGGCGCATATCGATTGTTGCGTACTCGCCAACAACCACATTCTCGACTGGGGACGTGCGGGCCTGCTCGACACCCTGACGACGTTGAAGCATCTCGGCATCAAAAGCGCCGGGGCCGGCCGCACACTTGAAGAGGCTCGCGCAGCCGCAACGCTGCCGATTTCCGGAAAAGGTCGCGTGCTGGTGTTCTCTTTCACCGCGGTAACAAGCGGCACGCCCCGCAACTGGGCGGCAGCATCAGGTGCTGCCGGCGTCAACCTTCTCTCTGATCTATCTGATACGACCGTCCACCGCACTACCGATCGGATCATTCGCGATCGTCAGCCAGGCGACGTGGTTGTTGTCTCAATCCATTGGGGACCGAACTGGGGCTACGAAGTTTCCGATGCGCAAAGACGCTTTGCTCACGCGCTGATCGATAATGCCGGTGTTTCCATCATTCACGGCCATTCCTCACACCATGCGAAGGCGATTGAGGTCTACCAAAACCGGCTGATCCTTTATGGCTGCGGCGACTTCCTGAACGATTATGAGGGAATCCGCGGCTATGAAGATTACCGCGACGACCTCGCCGTGATGTATTTCGTTGACATCGCGGTAACGAGCGGGACCGTGAACGGCATCGAGCTCATTCCCTTATGCATCAAGCAGTTCCAGCTAGTGCCGGCGTCCGCTTCCGATACCGACTGGATTCAACATACGCTAGACAGGGAAAGCCGCCGCTTTGGCACCAGCGTGGTCGTGACTGCCCCCGGCCGCCTCACCGTGAGTTCGACAGCCACTGGTGAGATTGATTCACATCAATGAGCACAGCGCCCATCGGCCCATGATTGGCGCCGACAGATGGAGAGTCACATGAGTTTCACCGGACTTTCGATCTTCGATGAGACCGTGCAGCTGTCGAATGTGTGGCTGAATGAGCTCATGGACGAGCTCGATTGGGACGACAAGAAGCGCACTTACCGCGTGCTTCGCGCCACCCTGCATGCATTACGCGACCGGCTGACACCGCACGAGGCAGTCCACCTCGGAGCGCAACTGCCGATGCTCATCCGCGGTCTTTATTACGAAGGCTGGCACATGAAGGACGCCGCTCCGCCGGAACACACGAAACAGGCCTTTTTTGATCACGTTTATGGCGAACTCCGCGACGACCCAGCCATCGACGCCGAGCGCCCCGTACGCGAAGTTTTCAAGCTCTTGGCGCGCAAAATTACGCCGGGCGAAATCGAAGACGTAAAAAATATGTTGCCAGCCGAGGTACGTGCACTATGGCCTAACGGCGCCACCGTCTAGCGCGGGAGTAGCCCATGCTTAAGGAACTCAATGTCGATCAAGCTCGCTTTCTGGCGCTTCTTGCGAAAGCGGCACGCGCGCAACGCGATGCCCTGCTCGGCAATGTGCCCGAGGACGACCTTGCCGATCTAAAAGCTGCGCGCGGTGAGCACAACCCTACAGCCGCGCTGGGATTTGATCCGCTGCGCGCAGACGCGGCACAAACGGCAGCATTGCGCGACGCGGTTGCCAGCCTGTCGCCGATGGGGCGTGCCGAATTGTACACGCTGATGCGTATCGGTCAGCGCGACCTCGCGGCCGACAAGTGGCATCGCGGCCTGAGCGAAGCAGCGATGCTCGGCGATGAAACGATTGTTGCCGCCATGCTCGAGGATTCGGACCTGCATGATCATCTCATGAAAGGCCTCTACGAAGCCGATCTGATCACTTAATCACCGCCTCGAATCAGTTCGTGGCGACGATGCCAAGTCTCACTGATTTGCCTTTCGACCTCGGTTGCCGTGAGCGGCGCAGCGTCGGGGTGAGCGCTGCGAATCCAGTCCAGCAGTTGCCGCGCAAATTCCGCCAAGGTCACTGGCGCGGCGCCAGACATGATCTGCCGATAGGCCTCCACTCCAACGGCCTGCAACGCTTTCTTGTGGCCAAGGGGGCTTGGCATGGCTGCCTACCGTCGGCACCCCCTCAGACGCGGCTTCGAGGCCCGGGCAACTGTGCCGGATCGAGCCTGAGCTCGTCGCAGATGCGGCGCACGGTGCGCGGATCAAGGGCCCGGTGCGCGCCTGCGAGCGGCAGCCGCACCTTGCGGCCTTCGCGATGTACCGTAACTTCCCCGTGACCCTCGTGGCCGCGTGGATGCTCGTCGGCGTCGATGCGGCACCCGTGTTCTACAAGCCACTTTCGAAATGTTGCAGACTCCATCGCCTTCTCCCTTTGGCATATTGCTAAGCTTTTCCGCTGGGTACTGGTTGATCTGAATCAAGCAGAAAGACGGGCAAGGATCAGCCGGTCTCCATCGCATGCCAGCCCGGCCGTGATGCCGCGCATACGCCCGAGCCGGCGCACGAGCACATTCAGTTGGCGTGCCTTGCTCCGCACGATTCCCGAGCCACAATGCGTGAACATCGCGCGCGCGACGCCCGCGCTTTTACACCAGTCGAGCTGAGCCGTCACGGGGGCGTGGCCGATCAGCTGCCCCGCTTTCGTGCGCACCATCGAGCGTGTTAGCACCGCGCCATCACCGATGAAGACCTGGATGCCGCCGAGCGCGCGCTTGCGATTGGGCAGACCCGCAATATCGGGGGCGTAAAAGAACGAATGGGAGCCGATCGACACGCGATACCCCACCGCTGGCGCCCGGATTGAATGTTGGATCGGCACGGCCTTGAATTTTACGCCGCTGATCGTAACGGCTTTTCCGCGCGGCATCTTACGCCGGTCGCGAATAGGCAGGCGATCCAGCAAGGCCCATGTCGCCTCCGTCGCGTAGACAGGACAGGGAGCGCCGTCGGCCAGACCCCAGGCATGATCTGGATGGGCGTGAGTGAGTACTATTGCTGTCGGCGCCACATCCCACACCCGGCGAAGCCAGTCCTTGCCGCAATCAATCATGATGCGGGCTCTTCCGGATTGAACGAGCAGTGAACTATGACGGCGGTGCTGACGAGACCGGCCTTTGATTCCACCACGCGTGCCAAGAAACGTCAGAACAGCTTTCGTAGCTCTTTCTCCTACGTACCTCGATGCAGCTATCTGCAATTAGGTCGGCCTGGGAAGGGTACGGACGATTTCCTTGAATCGATCCCACTCCGTCGCCGTCCAGATCTCTGTTTGCGCATGCCCGAATGTTCGGATCAAGGCCGAGACCTTGGCCGCCGTTTCAATGTCGTCGGCGATAAAGACATCGAGATAATCGCACGGCCCGAGCACGGCGTAGCTGCTGAGCCACTCCACGGCTGGGCACTCCTCCCGTATGCGCTTCATGACGTCGCGCTCGAGTTGTTCAAGGGAGCGTGGAGAACGGACGGCGTCAGTATTCAAACGCGTCAACATGATGAACGTTGTCATGGCAGCACCTCCCGCTGGGACTGTCATAACGATAGTGACAACACTGCCTTGCGCCTTTGATGTCGATCAAGCGCAGACGCAGCGCCAAGAGCGGCATCTAGGAGGTAATATTCAGTGGATTGTGCCAGGCCGCGCGAAATACCAACACGGGGATGGTGCTATGGGTCAACACTTTCACCGTTTCACTGCCAAGGACAATCGCTGAGATTCCACGTCGGCCGTGAGAGGCCATTACAATCAAGTCGCAGGATCTCTGTGCTGCCGTATCGATGATGGCCAAATAAGGCTGATCGTGTTCGATTTGTAGCACTTCGCAAATCACCCCTGCGGCTGCCGCCGATTCTTTTGCCGACTCGAGGTATTTCGCAGACAGCTGCCTCATCTGCTTTTGGTATTCCTCCAGAAATCCCATCGTCAAAGGCGGCTCAATAGCCCAAAGACGAAACGGTGCCGATACCGTCACCACGGTAACTTTGGCATTAACCGATTTTGCTAATGCCATGCCGTAGTCGATTGCTTTCTGCGACAACTCAGAACCATCGGTCGGGATCAAAATGTGTTTGTGCATGGTGTTAGTCCCCGCGGGTGTGACCGATGTTGAGACCTGGATCGAACTTAG
>DASWAK010000040.1:0-9840 GCA_036391175.1 Pseudolabrys sp. | reverse complement strand
GATAAGACCATAACCGGCAAGCGCTGCGAAAAGAAGCAAGACTAGATTCGTCTCAAAGATCGTGGGATCGAAAAAGTGCACTGCAGCCCTCATCAGCGCGCCGGCACAATAAGCGTCCGGCGGAACTTAAACTTTATGGCGGTCCAGACCGTAAAGACGGCGATCAAGATTATTGCCGCACGCACGAACGTACCATCGCGCAAACCGCGTGGCACAAGGGTCGCCACTATCGCGAGCGCCAAAATCAGCGCACCCTCATGCGTAAAGACGAGTGCGAGCATCGTGATGAGGACGAAAGCCGTTCCGCCGGGCCGCTCGGGCGCATAGTGGCTGGCGGCAAGCGCTGGCCAGAACAGCGCATGCGCGAACCACATTTCCGTCGGAAATCCAAATACGAGCGGACAAAGCAGGGCGGTCGAACAACAGGCGTAGACAAAGATAAGACGGCCGTGCGAGCGGTCGGTCACGAAAGTGCCGATCAGACCAAGAAGCGGCGCCGTATAAAAAAGGAAGTTATAGATGACAATGCCGCCGGCGGGATCTCCGGTCAGCCCGACGTAGGCCTCCGCTGGCCATAAGCTAAGGAGGAAGACCGACAAGCGGCCTGAAATATTGTGCCAATGAAATGCCCAAACATCCCGAACTGCAACCGCATAAGAGAACATTGCGCCGTCGGCATAGAGCTCCAATTCGTAACGAAGCGCTACCACTACAAATACGAAAGACCAGCCAAGGCCTGCGCCGATTGCCAAAGCGCGCAAAATATCGCTGTCGGAGCGATTTGTGGGCCTCGACATGACGCCCAGATTTCCTTTAGCCGTGCGCAAGACCTTGGCGATCCAAAAGCTGCTTGAGAACGGACCCTGCCTTTTCGGCAACCTGGTTTAACAGGCGTTCTCCGAATTCCGCCGACGCAGCTTTTGGATTCCCGATGACACCCATGTCAGCAATCTCTTGGTCGCGTGTCGTCCACGGCCACGTCACTGCTTGATCGAGAATCGTTGTGCGCACGGCGTCGCCAGTGGAACATGTATTCAATTGCGCGATATGCTCGCGGCGCACCAAGTGAGGTGCAATAGCGAGCATCATTGACGTTTCGTTTTTGCCGGCGTGAATTTCCGGAATCATTGCGGTTGGATCGACTTCTGCCCAGACAGCAGGATGAAGCACGCAGACATTGAGGCCGAAGTCTGCCCGCAAATCCTGCGCGAGGGCTTCCAGAATTCCTCGGTTGCCACCATGCCCATTGATGACTGCAAGATTGCGCACCGGCAAACCGCGGGTGATTTCGCGCGCGAGCTCGCACAGGAGCGACCTCATGGTCTCGATCGACAGCGACAGTGTGCCGGGCGCCCACTGATGTTCGCGCGCGAGGCTCACCGCCAACGTTGGCAGTTGCCACAAGTCATATGTTTCGCCCCAGCGGGCGATGATGCGGCGGGTAAATTCCTCGGTCAGCACTACATCGGTATTAAGCGGTAGATGCGGGCCATGCTGCTCAATCGAGCCGATTGGCAGGCAAAGGATCGACCTGGCGTTCAGACGCTTCGAGATATCCGGGAAGGTCAGCTCGCCAACCGATCGAGTCGGCACGTCGTGTGGCATGGCAGTTACCAGCCTTCAGTTCTACAATTTTAGCGGCGCCCGCTCTGACGATACCAGCGCCGCCTCATGTTGTTAGGGGACAAGTCTGCTTCCGACTAAGAGGGATCGGCAAGCGAAGTCATGAGATGATCGAGGCGATGCCCCGCGCGCGCTGCCTTTGCCGTTAGATAGCGACGATTGTCCGCGTTAATCGGCGCCTCTAGCCCCATCCGGCTGACAATTTCAATGCCGGCTTTGGCGAGGCCATCAAGTTTGGCGGGGTTGTTGGTTAATAGCACAATCCGTGTGCACTTGAGCATCTGGAGCATGCGTGCGGCGATACCATAATCGCGCTCATCATCATCGAAGCCAAGTGTTGTGTTGGCGTCCACGGTGTCGAGGCCATCGTCCTGCAATTGGTATGTGCGCATTTTGTTGGCGAGGCCGAGCCCTCGGCCTTCCTGTGGTAAATAAAGAATAACGCCGCCGCCAAGGTCTTCGAGCCCGGCTATTGCGAGTTGAAGCTGGTCGCCACAGTCGCAGCGCCGCGAACCGAACACGTCACCAGTCAAACAAGCCGAGTGCAACCGCACAGGAATGGCTTTTGTAAAGTCAGGCCTGCCTACGACGATGGCGACCGAGCTGGCGCCCATCGCATCGCGGAATACGACGAAACGCGCGGGCGTGCCCGAATTCAGCGGTACCGAGGCCTCACTTGCCAGCGCCAGCGATCGGGTTGCCTCATCAGAAAAACGCCAGACGGCATCTGCCTCGACAGCGATGATGTTCGGTTCGCGCACGATGACATCCGCCCCCACATTGGCCGCTAAAATCGCCGGCAAACCATGCGACAATTTGACTAGCTGTATCGCCGCCACGGCTTCGCTGCCCGCTGGACTAGCATCGCGGTTGCAATCGCAATCGCCTTTAGCATCGCTCACCAGGGCGAGGATGGTACTCGCGTCGTCGTTAGCCGTGAGCCGTAATGCCATTGGTGTCGTCGCACGGAGGCCGAGCGCTAGCGCGCGTCGTTCGGTGATGATGAGCCTTGGCAGAGAAGGCGAGCAGAGCGTCATGAATGCGGCTAGCCGTTGCCTGTCGAGCCCTTCGACTGGCAAAGCGAGCAGCGTTTTGTCTGCCGCCGTGATGAGAACCGGTCGGCCGCCGTGTATATCGGCAAGCCCGCGGCTGACGCTGATGTGCCCTTTGCTGCCGAACAGTGTCGAGTTTGCGTCGGTCCGCACTTTACTCATTCAGGGAGTTCCCACTTTTGCCAGTCGATATGTAAAACACCGGGCGCCCCATCACCATTCCGGTCGCCAATAGGCGTCTTTTGTGCCAGCCTAATGGCAGCCACTGACATGTAAACGCAATCTCCGTGCTTTCGGCTGCATCGTGCCGTCAAGAAATTTACCTCCGAAATCAAGCCTAAAGAACACTTGCAGGCAGCCATCCGACGGCTGGCCCGAGTTTAGCAACATTTTCCGCAACAAGAACCAGTCCCTGCCGCAACCGTGGGCCGAGTTGTTCGGTCCGCTACGCGAGGGCGCGGTGGACGATCTTGTTGTGGTCGGTCAGATCGGGCAGTCCCTCGACGGCCGTATCGCGACTGAATCCGGTCACTCGAAATATATTAATGGTCCAGCGGGACTCGCACATTTGCATCGCCTCCGAGCCCTAGTAGACGCGGTCATCATCGGCGTCGGTACCGCTATCGCTGACGATCCGCAATTAACTGTGCGGCTTGTTGCCGGTCCACAACCGGCGCGCGTTGTAATCGATCCGCAAGCCAGGCTAGCTCCGGAAGCTCGGATTTTCGCAGCTGATGGCGCCCGTCGGTTTTTGATTACGACGCAAGGAGCGTACCGTGCACCACCGCCGGGCGTAGAAGCCGTCGTCGTGCCGGCGGTCGAAGGGCAACTCGCGCCGGCAGCGATTCTCACCGCGCTTGCCGCTCTTGGGATGCGGCGCGTGCTGATCGAGGGCGGGGCGGATACGCTGTCGCGCTTTCTTGCCGCCGGCTGCCTCGACCGCCTGCATGTGATCGTTGCGCCAATTATCCTCGGTTCTGGACGAACTGGTTTTATCTTGCCTCCAATCGAACGCGCCGATCAGGCTCGGCGCGTGCCGATGCGCGCCCATCGGATCGACGACGAAGTTCTGTTCGACTGCGATCTGTCGGGTCAGCGCGTGCTGATCGGTGTTGCAAAGAAATCGACGTGACCGACATGAATAAACGAGCGCCCCGCCGCGATTAAATCGCGGCGGCGCGTGAGCCACGCGGATGTGTCCGCGAAGCTCAGCTTGCCCATTTCGTGGGCAGCGCTGGCCCAACCAGCGAGGATTTCGTTCTGCATCTCATGGTCATCCAAGCCGATATGCCAATCGGACGTGCCATGGATCACGGAATAGCCGACTGCTTTGAAGCGTGCGATTGCGAATGCAGCTGCCGCAGGGCCGAGCGCCGGCCCAAAACCCTTGTCAGTGCGCTGATGCGTATTGAATGCTGCAATGATGGCCACATCGAGTGGGTCACGCGGACTTAACCAGATGCGCCCGTCGTAGCTAAGTGCGGCATAGAATGGGATCGCGTGGGTGGAGATCCCTACCACCAGACGTTCCAGCCAAGACTTCGAAATGAGGTCAAGCAGCGCCGAGGTCGTGACGAGATCGACTGACTCGTCGAGTGCGGACTCGAGATCGCGATTGAGGTCAAGCGGAGCGGCGACGACGGTAACGCCCGGTAGACGGGGCATAGCCATCGCATGCGTGAGCAAGTCGAGATCGCTGTCCACCAGCTGCCAGCGCTGCCGGGGAGGAAGGTGCGAGCTTATCTTCCGCAGCGTGGAACCGGTGCCACAGGCAAGATCGATGATCCGCACGTAAGGAACGTGTTTGAGCGAAGCAGTCAGCGCGGCTAGGACAAACGGATTGCACGCGCGTAAATCGTGTGGCTCGCGCCGTGACAGCCAATCGGCGGAAAATCTGGTCACGACAAGGCCTCGATCGCGCGAGCAAAAATCTGCGCGGAATTATGCCAGGTTGGAAGTTTGCCCGAAGCCGCGCGCGCGATGGTGGTCAAACGTCGTCGTTCATCCGCATCGCCAATGACACGGCCAAGCGCCTGTGCCAATGCACATGCGTCGTCGGGTGCGACGAGCAGCCCAGCGCCGGGGGGTACCGTATCAGGTATGGCCCCGGCGCTGGTGCCGACCACCGGAAGGCCGTGTGCAATGGCTTCAGTATAGGCCATGCCATAGCCTTCGAACCGAGAGGCGAGGACAAATATATCAGCGGCGCTGTACAACTCGGTGAGTCGTTGCGGCGGGACGGCGCCGAGCATCGTGATCCTATCGCTAAGGGCGCGGCGTGCGATATCGGCGTCGAGCCGTGCGGCGCATATTGAATCGCGCGTGCGGTCGCCGGCAATCGTAAGTTGCCATGGCAGGCCGCCCAATGTCGCTAAGGCCGCTAGCAGTACGTCAAAGCCCTTGCGGGGAATAACAGCGCCCACAGACAGCAGGCGAACGGTGCCATCCTTGCTGCCCTGCGCGAGCGGCGCTGGATCGTTGCCCGGTACCGCTACTGCGATGTGCTTCACCGGCACGCCATAGTCCGCCACGAGCGTCCGCGCTGTCGCAGCGCTTGTCACCACCACGCCGCGTGCGGCGGCTAAGGCTGCGCGTTCGCTTAAGCGCAAGCCTTCAGCTCGCTCCGCTGACAGCCCCGATTCCAACGCAAGCGGATGGTGCACGAGTGCGACCAACGGATGGCGCACGGCAAGCTCCGACGCCGCTTCGGGCAGAACACCAAGCGCGAGCCCGTCGATGACGATGCTGCGCGCTTCGGGAACGGCCCGTAGTCGCTCCAGCGCGCTTGCGCGCGTCTCTCTGCTCGGCCACGGAAAGTCGTCGCCGAGATTAATGACGTCGATCTGCCATCCGAGCCGGTGAAGCTCTCCGATGATGCGACGATCATAGGTATAGCCACCAGTCGGTATTGTGAGATCGCCGGGCACTGCAAACGCAAAGCGCTTCACCACAAACTCGCCTCGTACCACGCGCGTGCGACGTGCGATTCCGAAAGTGTGACACGGATTGCCTTCAGCTCACGGCCGTTGCGACCGAGCCGGCCCTCACGTGCGGTACCGGCAAGGCTGTCGAAAATATGCTTGGCAAGAAATTCGGTAGTTGTGTTCTGGCCGCTAAGCTCGGTCACGTCGTCGAGATTGCGATAATTGAGCGGCGC
Organism: Pseudolabrys sp.; assembly: GCA_036391175.1. Lineage (GTDB taxonomy): Bacteria > Pseudomonadota > Alphaproteobacteria > Rhizobiales > Xanthobacteraceae > Pseudolabrys. The sequence continues at coordinate 4,008 of DASWAK010000040.1, read as the reverse complement.
CAGGGCCGTCTTGAGCGCTTCGTGAGCGCAGCCGATATCGATGACGATGCCGTTCGAATCGAGCGTCTCGGCGAAGAAGGCCGCATCGATGACGAAGGTCGCTCCATGCAGCGCTTGTGCCGGGCCGAACACGGCACCGCGAAACGAATGGGCGATCATGATGTGGTCGCGGACTTCGACAGCGAACAAGGGACCCCCCTTAAAGGTAGGTGATGAGTTGGCAAAGTAGTCCGCGCTTGGCATCAAGAATATCGGGGAGCCGCCGCGGCAATTCCTTGAAGGGCACTGCCGGAGCCAGCAGGGTATCGAGCCGAGCGTCGCCGAGCAGGGCGAGCGCAGCGGAAAGGCGCCGGTGATACGTCCACCGCGGTCGGTGTGACGGTGCGACCTTGCCGACTTGACTTGAGATCAGCCGCAGCCGGCGACTGTGAAAAGCGCCGCCTAATGACGCCATCACAGGTTCATCGCCGTACCAACTAAGTTCAAGCACGGTCGCCTCCTCTCCCGCGAGTGCGATGGCGGTGGCAAGTCCAGCGGCACTGCCGCTGGTGTGGATGACCAGATCGCAATTGACCTTCGCGACGTCAGGCTTTGCAAAACCAACACCGAGCTGGCGTGCCAATTCCGCGCGCGCAGGGTTGATATCGACCAGCGTAACCTCGGTGCCGGGAAACCGCCCGCACAGAAACCCAACCATTGCGCCGACCGCACCGGCACCAACGACTGCAACTCGGTCCGCTGGCCCGGGCGCCGCATCCCAAATCGCGTTGAGGGCGGTCTCCATATTGGCGGCCAGTACCGCGCGCGCGGGCGGCACGCTCTCGGGCAGCGCTACGACGGCGCTCGCCGGAATATTGAAAACGCTCTGATGCGGGTACAGCGCGAACACCGTGTGGCCCACCAGCTCGGCCGGCCCGTCTTCGACGCGGCAAACCGTGGCGTAGCCGTATTTCACCGGAAACGGAAAGTTACCGCCCATGAATGGCGCGCGCATGCGCTCGAATTCGCTCGCCGGCACGCGCCCCGCCGCGACGAGCGCCTCGGTGCCGCGGCTGAGCGCGCCATAGAGCGCGCGGGCGCGTAGCTCGCCGGGCCGAGGTGGGGCAAGGATTTCCTGGCGGATTTCGGCTTGGCCCGGCGCCGTATACCAGAGCGCCTGAGCAATCTCCTCGGTATGGCTGAGTGCCAATGTATCGATCCTGGACATGGACTATGGGGCAGCTTCACGTGTTATATCATCAACTTGCTATCAGGGATTAATTGTAACAGCGTGCTAGAGCACTTGCCTCTTCAATCCGACCAGATTAACGCGGCAGGGAAGACTATCACCCGCCGGCGTGTGCTTTTTGCCATCCTGTTCATGCTCTCGATGGCCGGCTCGCTTGCGCTTGCCACGGTGGCGCTCTCTCCAGGCGGCTTTAGCGCGACTGACGTCGCGCTGCTCGTGCTGTTCGCGATTACGTTGCCCTGGATGGTGGCCGGGTTCTGGAACAGTGTGATTGGCTTCCTGATCATGCGTTTTTCATCCGATCCGATCGCGGCGGTGATGCCCTTGGCCGCCTACATCCGCGGGAACGAACCAATATCTGCAACAACGGCGATTCTGCTCTGCATTCGCAATGAGCGGCCGGAGCGAATGATCCGCAACCTTGAGCCGATGTTGGCCGGCCTCTATGCGTCCGGCTTCGGCCGCTACTTCCATCTCTTCGTGCTGAGTGACACCAGCGACCTGAACATCGCAGCAGCGGAGGAAGCGCGCTTTACTGTGCTGGCCGCGCGTTGGGACGGCCGCATCGCGATCACCTACCGGCGGCGTGAGATTAATACCGGATACAAGGCCGGCAATATCCGCGACTTCTGCAAACGCTGGGGCAGCGACTACGAACTCGCCGTGACGCTCGACGCCGACAGTTTCATGACCGCGGACGCAGTCTTGCGTCTCGTGCGCCTGATGCAGGCCGACAGCAAGCTCGGCATTTTGCAAGGGCTCGTGGTCGGGTTGCCGTCCACCAGCGCCTTTGCGCGGGTCTTCCAGTTCGGCATGCGGCTTGGCATGCGTTCCTACACCATAGGGAGCGCGTGGTGGCAGGGTGATTGCGGTCCCTATTGGGGTCACAATGCGGTGTTGCGGCTCAAGCCGTTCGTTGCCCATTGTGCGCTTCCGGTTCTCTCGAAAGACGGGATAGAGGACCGCCACATCCTCAGCCACGATCAGATCGAAGCCGCACTGATGCGCGCCGCCGGTTACGACGTCCGCGTCCTGCCAGAAGATGGCCTCGGCTGGGAGGAGAACCCGCCGACCTTGCTCGAATTCATCCGCCGCGATCTGCGCTGGTGCCAAGGTAACATGCAATACTGGCGTTTTCTCACGCTGCCGGGCCTTAAAGTTGTGAGCCGCTATCAGCTAGGCCTCGCGATCCTGATGTTCGTCGGCTCGCCAGCCTGGATAGGGGTGCTGGTGCTCGGCGTAGTGGCGATGGCGCTCGTCGATGCGCCCGCGAGCTTTATTCGGGCCGACGCCGGTATGGCGCTGTTCGTCTGCGTACTGGTGATGTGGTTCTCGCCCAAGATCGCCAGCGCGATCGAGGTTCTGTCGCGGCCGGAGCTACGTCGTCAGTTCGGAGGCACCGGGCGTTTCGTCGCGAACTATGCCATCGAAACGGTTTATTCGATCCTTCTGTGCTCGATTCTTTGGTTTGGCCACACCATCTTCCTGACCGGCCTACTGTTTGGCCGTGAGATTGGCTGGGGCGGACAGACACGCGATGACCACGCGGTGCCGCTCTCGCTCGCGCTGCACATCCTGTGGCCGCACACGCTCTTCGGCTGCGCCGTGCTCGGCGCGTTGGCGGTGACGCAGCCGGCGGCGATTCCCTATGCGTTGTTCCTCGCCGCAGGGCAGGCGCTCGCGGTGCCTTTCGCCGTAATGAGCACCTGGCCTTCGATCGGCAGCCTGTGCACCCGAGTCGGGATCGGCCGGCTGCCGGAAGAGACCGCGCCGCCAGCCGCGCTGCATGCCCTGGTGCTGCCCGCGATCGAGGCGGCGGCGCCGCTCCCACGGCCGAGCCCGGTCTGACGCAGTGGTCGAGGCATTGAGGAGCGCACGCGGCATCCTCCGGTCGCTACGTATCTATTACGGCGATCGCGCGCTCGCAGCGGCGATGGATCGCCTTTATGGCCGCTTCGTAGGGCAGGGCGATTTGGTGTTTGACATCGGCGCGCATGTCGGCGGCCGCGTGGCCTCATTCCGCCGGCTAGGCGCGCGCGTCGTCGCGGTTGAGCCACAGCCTGCCATGGTCAAGGTGCTCAAAGTTCTCTACGGGTGCAGCGCTCGTGTTGCTATCGAGCCGGTGGCGGTCGGCCGCAATTCCGGTACGACCGATATCATGATCAACCGCGAGAACCCGACCGTTTCGACCGCGTCTCGCGGTTTTGTTGCCGCAGCACGCGATGCGCCCGGCTGGGAGGCCCAGCGTTGGACCAGGACGTTGCGCGTGCCGGTGATGACGCTGGATACGCTGATCGCCAAGCATGGTGCGCCAGTCTTCATCAAAATCGACGTCGAAGGCTTCGAGGAAGAGGCGCTCGCGGGGCTGACGCTTCCGGTGAAGGCGCTGTCATTCGAATTCACTACCATTCAACGCGATGTCGCTCTCGCATGCATCAAGCGTTGCACAGCGCTCGGCTATACTCGCTTCAATGTCGCGCTCGGCGAGAGCCAGACCTTTATTCATGCCGATTCGGTCAGCGGCGCAGCAATCGCCTCCTGGCTGACTGCTCTGCCGCACGCCGCAAATTCCGGTGACATATATGCCGCGCTCGTTTGACCTTGCGCGGGCCGCCGCCGCCGTACTGATCGCGGCCGGCTATGGCCTGACGCTGTTCATCTTCTATCCCGGCGTTATGACATACGACGCCAAATTCATTTACGAGGACATCGGCAAACATGTGCTCGGCGACTGGCAATCGCCGGCAATGACCGAGCTGTGGGCGTGGATCGATCCGATC
>DASWAK010000039.1:0-1993 GCA_036391175.1 Pseudolabrys sp. | reverse complement strand
ACTTCATGTCCGAGTGCATCAGTAAATAAAAATTCGTCGTCAAGCCTCGTATAGGGCCTAGAACGCGGACCAGATCAGGATCGCCGTCGCCGACAGTCATGGGAAGCGCCGCCAAACCAACGGCGATAGGCTGGTTTTGGCTCTGGCCGCTCGACTTGCACAAGGCCTTCGATACCTGCACCGCCTTTGCTCAACTGATAAGCACGCATGATTCTTTCTCCCAAAGAGCGCCAATCTAATTTCGTAGTCGATAACCTATCAATGCAGTCGCGCCTTCGCGCGGCGCAATCTGTTGTGATTTTGCTCTGCTCACCCCACGTCCATGAGCGCTGACAGCCCCTCGCGATAGGTCGGATAACGCAGCTGCACGCCAAGCACGGTCTTGAGTTTGACGTTGCTCACGCGTTTGACGTCCAGGTAAAAGCTCGCCGCCATTTCGCTCATTCTGGAGCGCGCCTGGTCGAATGATATTTCAGGCGGCGGCTCCAAGCCTAACAGCTTCGCGGCATAGACGATCGGATCGCCGGGCGGGCTTGGTTCGTCATCGGTAATATTGAAGATCCCGTTGGCGCGCCGATCGAAGGCGGCATCGATGGCCTGCGCGATATCCGCAACGTGGATTCGATTGAAAACCTGGCCCAGTTTGACGATGCGTTTGGCCGTACCGTGCTGCAGATTTTTTAGTGCATTGCGGTCCGGCCCGTAGATGCCGGCCAAACGCAAGATAGCGATAGGAAGCCCGCTGCGGGCAGATAGATTCTGCCAACCGCGCTCCGCCGCCAGCCGCTGACGATTGCGCTCCTCGCTCGGCCGGCAGTCCGCATTTTCGTCGATCCAGGCCCCGTCATAGTTTCCGTAGACGCCAATGGTCGATAGATAGACGATCGTGCGGATCTGTCTGGAGCTCGCAAGCAAGCTGCCACAGACCGCCAGCACCGGATCTCCTTTCTTATCGGGCGGAATGGAAACTAGGATCGCCTGGGCTTGGGGCACGGCAAACCTGCTCGAATCGAGCGCCGTAGGCCGCCAAATAATGCTGCGCTGTGTAACTCAAGCCAAAGCAAAGTAGCCTCTTCATTGTCGAGTAGCCCATACGCAGGCGGCCAGAAAGCGAGCGCCTAGAGCCCAGTAAACTTGGCCGTTTCACCGGCCCGCTAGAGATCGACGGGCTTGCCACCTGCTAACGGATGAGACAGTAGGCCAGAGAGGTCGCCCACACTATTGTCGCAATGACCCACGTGAACATTGCTTCAGCCCTATACTATGCTGTCGCGCTTGCTAGGCAGTGCTGTGTCGTAGCCAGTTCCGGCGCAAGCGCATCGCTCACCTCGCTCAATACGGCCGCGACACGCAATGAACCGGCTCCCGGAAACGTCGGCGTGGGCGGATCGGGTTCGCGTTCGAAATCAACATGAACGACGTTGTCATCCCGCCCGACAATGTATCGATCAACCACATCCATCGTACGCATGGATGCCCTCCAACGATTACAGCATCACTGAGTGTCGTCGCTCAGTTGAGTTGCGTGCCCCGGTTGTCGCTTCTTGAGCGAATCCGATCGAGCAAATTGCGCCGGCGCGTAGCCCGCATTTTCGCTGAGGTCGCGGTAAACTGCGCGTCGAGAGTTCGCAGCGCATCCATGATGTCGTCGAATCGCACCACCGGGCCGCCTGGGCTTCTGCGCAAGTCTGGCGCGGCTTCAACGGCGCAGGCATCCGATGCCCAAGAGGCGAGGATTGCACGCTTTTCGTTAAGCGTGAGATCGGGATCGTTGACGACTTCGGACGGGTGTCCGAAGGCTTGCGCCGGATGCAGGAGTTGGTCGAGATCAAAATTCGCGCGTTGTCTGTCGTTCATGTCCTTTCTCCCTCGACAGCGGTTTTTGCGAATCGTGTGAAGTCACTTCACTTGAATTGTTCTGGGTTTTGCTTCTTCCACTTTAGGCAGCGTCAGCGAAAGAACGCCGTTGTTCATTTCCGCAGCGATCTTGCTT
>DASWAK010000038.1:0-6610 GCA_036391175.1 Pseudolabrys sp. | reverse complement strand
TTGACCGAGGTAAAATTCTATCCGCTTTATCATTCATGGATTTTTTAACGTCGGCTGCAGATTATTGCCTACGCGTTTTGAAATCCGACATCGCCCGCTCACGGCTCGCTGCATAATCGCAATCATCCGTTCTGTCCGCTTTGAGTCATTAGCAGACATGGCTGTACTAAATTTTGGTGCCCGCTCTTAACCCCGAAAGCGGACATTGATGCCCACTTTTGGAGGAAAAAGCAGGCTTCGTACGCTGGAAGCCCGGATCAGTCCGCCTTTGCGCCGCAGAATTTGACCACTTTGGCCCACTTCTCGGTTTCTTCAGCGACGAGCTTTTCAAAATCGGCGGGCGAGCCCGGAAGCAGCGATGCTCCGAGTTCTCCAACCGTATCTTCGACGCAGGATCGTCGAGGATCGCATTGACCGCCCTATTAAGCTTGTCGATGATCTCGCGGGGCTAACGTCCGCATTAGACCCTGTCGAACATTACATCTTAAATGTTCGTCTAGGCTTGCCTTTTCGTAAAGTTTCGGCATGAAGGCAGCCTTATTGTGGCGCGTTGCCAGGAAGGCCAGAGCGAAATAGTATGGAAATTGAAATTGTAGGGGCGTCGAAATCTATGCAAAAGGACATAAAAGTAGCAATTGCCGGTGTCGGCAATTGCGCGAGTGCGTTGGTGCAGGGCGTGGAATACTACCGCAATCGGCACGGCGTTGCGCTCGAAGGCATCATGCGTCACTCCATTGGCGGCTATAAATGTAGCGACGTCGAGTTTGTCGCGGCGTTTGACATAGACCGGCGCAAGGTCGGTCGCCCGCTGGAGGAGGCGATTTTTGCAAAGCCAAACTGCACCCGCATCTTTCAAAGCGCCTTACCGGTGTCGAATGTCGTCGTTCAGGCCGGTCCGGTACTCGACGGGGTTGCAGAGCACATGGCCGATTATCCCGACGATGCCGCCTTCCGTTCCGCCGACCTCGAGCCGACCGATGTTGCCGCGGCGCTGCGCGCGTCGGGTGCCGAAGTTTTGGTATGCTATATGCCGGTCGGTTCAGAGCGGGCGGTGAAGCATTACGCCCAGGCTTGTCTAGATGCCCGCGTTGCCATGATTAATTGCGTTCCCGTGTTTCTTGCCTCGGACCACGCTTGGGCGCAGAAATTTCGGGACGCTGGCGTCCCGATAATCGGCGACGATATCAAAAGCCAGGTTGGGGCGACCATTGTACATCGGGCATTGGCGCGGCTGTTCGCCGACCGAGGGGTTGGGCTCGATCGGACTTATCAACTCAACACTGGAGGCAATACCGACTTCCTCAACATGTTAGAGCGAAGTCGTTTGAAGTCAAAAAAGATCTCCAAGACTGAATCTGTCCAATCGCAGCTGGACGAACGGCTCGACGCACGGGACATACATATTGGACCGTCGGACTACGTGCCGTGGCAGCAGGACAATAAGATCTGCTTCATCCGCATGGAGGGGCACGGCTTCGGGGACGCGCCGATCGAATTAGAATTGCGGCTGTCGGTTGAGGATTCACCGAACAGCGCGGGCGTCGTTATCGATGCGATCCGCTGCGTGAAGCTGGCGTTGGAACGCGGCGAAGCTGGTCCGTTAGTGGCACCATCAGCCTATTATATGAAAAGCCCACCGCGGCAATTCCGCGACAGCGTTGCGCTCGAGGCCTGCAACGCCTTCATCGATGGCCGTAACTTCGATCTTCCTACGGAGGCGGCGCTCGATGCAAACGTTACAGTCCGTCCGGGCCGGACCTAGTAGGTTCACAAGGTGTACTCGCCGTATCTCGGCGAGGATTTCTGAGCCGGCGCATAGCGGATGACGGGGCCAATCAAAACGTTGCTCTTCGATTTTGGCGGTACGCTCGATGCGGACGGCGTGGCGTGGAAGGAACACTTCCATGCACTTTACCGGGCTGAAGGGTTAGATATGGCTGCCGATGCGTTCGCGCCTGTCTTCTTCGCCGCCGATAACCCGCTTGTGGGGGGTCTGCCGCCCGCAACCGACCTGTCAGGGACAATCCATGCGTTGGCTGCCAACCTCGAGGCCGAACTGGCGCGCCGCGGCACCGGAACTGACGAAGCCGGAACTGTCAATGTGCTGACGAATGACAATCGCGGTCGGCGCGTAGCATCGCGCTTCCTATCGGAAGCCTCGGCCGCTTTCGCACGTAATCGGCCGGTCTTGGAGGCGTTGAAGGAGCGTTATCGACTTGGCATCGTGTCAAATTTTTATGGGAATCTCGAAGCGGTGTGTCACAGCGCCGGCTTGGCCTCTCTTTTCGCGGTCATGGTGGATAGCCACCGCGTCGGCGCTAAGAAACCCGATCCGGCGATCTTCCATGCGGCTCTCGAGACGCTTTGTGCAATACCTGAGACAACCGTATTCGTAGGCGACTCATTACGGCGCGACCGCGAGGGTGCTCGACGCGCGGGCATGCGCTTCATCTGGATCGCGCCTCAGGATGTCCAGGCCGCCGAATCTAAGGCGTCGGCGGAGCCGCCCGTTGATGCTAGCGTGTCCGAGTTGCGTGATCTCATGAAGATTTTGAGATGACGATAATATCGGCGGATCCGCTCCTCCAAGGAGGCATCATCGCCGCCGGCGTCGGCAGCCGCTTGCGGGCCGACGGGTATAGCGTCAGCAAGCCCATGGTGCCGGTCGCCGGACGCCCCCTTATCGAGCTAGCTCTTGATCGCTTCCGCTCTGTCGGGATTCGCCGATTGACCATCATCATCAACGACAGGAGTGACGATTGCCGGCAATGGTTGAGCGAACATGGTGGAGATTTTGATCTTGACATAATTGTGCGCGCGACCCCGTCGTCCTACGCGAGCTTCCAGCTCGTCGTCGACCGGCTAGCCCGTGCGCCGGCGGTGATCACGACGATCGACGCAATCATGCCGGTCAACGATTTTCTCGCTTTTGTGAAATCGGCCACCGGTCTCGCGAAGGACGCAGTGGTGCTCGGCCTGACCGATTATGTCGACGACGAAAATCCGCTGTGGGCCACGTTGGACGCCGCGGACGGCCACATTCGGCAACTCGGCGGCAATGTTGGCACCCATGTGACAGCCGGCCTCTATTGGCTGCCAGCGCAGCGGCCGGCGGAGCCTGTGACCGGCTTCGCACGACTCCGCGACTATCTCGGGTGGCTGGTTGCTGAGCACCAGCCGGTTTACGGCATCGTTCTGCCCCGCGTTTTCGACATTGACCGGGCGCGCGACATCGCGGCGGCCGAATTGGCGGGACTCGGTCATGAGCTTGGAAACTCGGACGCATGAACGCGGGCAAAATCTGCTGGGGAGTCTACCGCGAGTTGGCGCACTCACCTGGGCGTGTCGACGATGACTGCGCAATCATGAAAAGTGTCGGGGAGGCTTTGGCGGCGCGGGGCTTTAGTGTCGAGCTTGTCGCCGCCGACGCCGAGTTCGAGACCTATGGCGCCAACATATTCGTGATGTGCGAACGTGGTGCAGTTCTTGATCGCCTCAAGACCGCGGAGAAGGCGGGCTCAGTCGTCGTCAATTCCCCGGACGCAATTCGCAACACCTATCGCCATCGCATGGTCGAGCTCTTCGCACAGCACCATGTTCCGGCGCCCGCCAGCCAGATCGTCGCCAGCGACACGAGGAAGCCGCAACCGGCCGCCGGAGTGTGGGTCAAGCGCTACGACTTCCACGCGACGCAATCCTGCGATGTCATATACGCTGCATCGGAGGATGGGTGGCACGAGGCATTGGACCGATTCGCCAGGCGCGGCATCCCATTTGTTGTCGCCCAAGAGCACGTGGCGGGCGATCTCGTTAAATTCTACGGTGTGAGAAACAGTGCGATGGCGATGGATGCCAATTGGTTTGAATGGTTCTACCATCGCGACAAAGGAATGCTGGGTCATTCCTTCGAAGTTTCGCGCCTTCGGCAGGCTGCGTTGGGCGCTGCAGCCGCGCTGGGGCTCGAGATTTTTGGCGGCGACGCCGTCATCCAGGCCAACGGCGAACCGATGATCGTCGACATCAATGCCTGGCCTAGCTATGCGCTGTATCGCGACCGGGCGGCGGAGGCAATTGCGGACCACCTGAGCGAGCGCTTCCAGCGGCGCCCGCGCATCGTAACCTCGACGAGGAATTGATCCATGAACGGCGCACCTCCCCGCAACATCACGTCGGTGCCCCGGGACCACGCTCAACGCCGCACCGTGCCCGGCCCCAGATCCAAAGCGATTTTCGATCGCGAGGCCGAGGCGATGGCGCCAGGCCTGCAATCGATTGCTCTCTATTCACAAATCGTGGTCGACCGCGCCAGGGGGTGCACGATTATCGACGTTGATGGGAACGAGTACCTCGATTTCATCGCTGGTATTGCGGTCGGCAGTCTCGGCCACTGCCATCCCCACTATGTTAAACGTCTTAGGGAGCAACTCGAGCGCGTCACCCTCGGGAGCTTCACGACCGAGACCCGTGCACGCTTTCTCAATCTAGTCAGTGGGTTGTTGCCAGAAGGTATCACCCACATCCAACTGTTCTCAGGCGGCGCAGAAGCGGTCGAGGCCGCCTTCCGTCTTGCCAAATCGGCCACCAAAAAATTCGAGTTTGTCGGATTCTGGGGCGGCTACCACGGCAAGACCGCAGGTGTTATCGGCCTTCTCGGCGGCAGTTATCGCAACCACCAAGGGCCCTTTCCGCCCGGGATGCACCTGTCGCCTTATGCCAACTGCTATCGTTGCCCGTGGAAGCTTGAATATCCGTCTTGCGGCCTCGCTTGTGCGGAACATCTACGCAACGTGATTAAGAACGATACGCAAGGCGAGGTTGCGGCGATCATCCTGGAGCCAATGCAGGGTACGGCGGGCAACGTCATCCCGCCCGACGACTTTATTCGCGCCGTACGGGAGATCGCAAATGAATTCGGCGCGCTGCTCATCGCAGATGAAATCCTGACCGGCTTTGGCCGAACAGGAACGATGTGGGCGTCCGAACAGTTCGACCTTAAGCCCGACGTCATGACGATCGGCAAGGGCATAGGCGGCGGCTTTCCCCTGAGTGCCGTCGCGTCGTCGTTTGAACGCATGTCCGCCAAGCCGTTCGGTGAACCGAGCGGGAGTTCGTCCAGCTACGGCGGAAATCCACTTGCCGCTGCCGCTGGCCTGGGTACCGTCGAGGCTATCCTTGATGAAAAGTTGGTCGAAAATTCGGCCCGGGTTGGTGCGCTAATGCTCGAGGCGCTCAAGGGCTTACAGAACAAATACCGTTTTATCGGCGACGTACGTGGACGTGGTCTGATGATCGGCGTTGAAATGGTTGCCGATCGCACAACCAAGGTGCCGCTGGATAAGACCATCACGCGCGCACTTTTCCACGAGGCGCTGGAGCGTGGCTTGATAACGATGTCGTATTCACACGTTATCCGTATTAATCCGCCTCTGGTTATCAGCGAGGACGAAGCGATGCGTGGCATCGATATCCTCGACCAATCTTTCGCTGCTATTTCGCGCCAATTCGGACTCGACTGAGGCGGCGACGCGTGCTGCGGGGCGCATTTATTGGTTTCGGAAACGTCGCGGCCAAAGGTCATCTGCCCGGCTGGCAATCTCGCAATGATGTTGGGATTGTCGCTGCGACCGATGCCTTTGCGGCGCGCCGCGAGGTCTTTCTGGGAGCATGTCCCGAAGGGCGGTGGTACGAAAGCGTGGACGAGTTGTTGTCTGGCGAAACGCTCGATTTCGTAGACATCTGCACACCACCAGGCAGCCATGCAACGCTCATCAAACGAGCGCTGGACTCGGGTCTTCACGTCCTCTGTGAGAAACCCTTGGTTACCCGGGTGGAAGATGCGCAGATCGTGGCGGCGGCTGCGGCGCGCGCTGGGCGCATTGTGCACACGGTCCACAATTGGCTCAAGGCGCCGATCTGCCTCAAGATCTCAGCGCTGATCGCCGAAGGCGCGATTGGCACCGTTCGATCTGTCCGTTGGCGGACTTTGCGCACTCAGCCTGCGGTCGCGTTCACCCCCGACGGCGGCAAAAACTGGCGCGTTGATCCAGCGATAGCAGGCGGCGGCATCCTATTCGATCACGGTTGGCATGCGCTTTATTGCATCTTGCGCTGGGCCGGTGTTCCCCGCAGCATCGCCGCCCAGCTCGAAACGCGCCGCTTCCACGAATGGCCGCTCGAAGACACGGCAACTCTTACTCTGGATCTGACTTCTGGCAGCGGCCACATCTATCTGTCCTGGGCCGCCAACGAGCGCTCCAATCACATCGAGATCGAGGGCGAGCAAGGCCACATCAATGTCGTCAACGACAGCGTTATTGTCAGTTCGAATTCGACGGAGCGCCGCTGGTCCTGTCCGCCATCCTTATCCGAAGGGTCGCATCATCCTGATTGGTTCGTAGGGGTGGTCGAGGACTTCCGGATTGCAGCAACGGGCGGCGGTAAAGCCAACCTTGATGAGGCAATATTGTGTGCTCAGTTGATCGACCTTGCCCAGCAGACAAGCGCCGCGGGCGGTACCCGGTTGTCATTCGGCGACTAGGCGCCGGATGTCGTTGGTACGTTCGGAAGCCGCTCGCGGATTGCAAGAAATACCAAGAGGAAGAAAAATATC
>DASWAK010000037.1:0-9137 GCA_036391175.1 Pseudolabrys sp. | reverse complement strand
CGTCAGGCCCCATCAGCTTGCGAGGGAATTGATGATGGCACCCAGCGAACGAATGGACCCCGTTGACGTCACATGGTGGCGAATGGACCGGCCGGTCAACCTGATGGTCATCGTCGGGGTGCTGATGCTGGCGGGCCCGGTCGACATCGCGCGTCTAGAACGCACGCTAGCGCAACGGCTTCTCGCCTTCCACCGGTTCCGCCAACGCGTCGAGACGAGCGGCGCCGGCATCTGGTGGTGCGAAGACCCACATTTCGACATATCCCACCATATCAAGCGGGTACGGCTGCCCGGGCGCAGCCTTAAGGCCGAGCTCGAGCGCTTCATCGGCGACCTTGCCTCGCAGCCCCTCGATCCGTCGCATCCGCTCTGGCAGTTCCACATCGTCGAGGACTATGCCGGCGGCGCCGTCGTGGTAGCCCGCATCCATCACGCAATTGCGGACGGCATCGCACTCGTCGGCATCGCGTTGTCGCTGACCGACGAGCGGCCGGACGCGCCATCGATGCCGCGCAAGCGCCAGCGTCCGGCGACGAGCCGCGATCCAAGCCTTGGATTTCCGTTGCAAGCGATCGTCGGTCTTGCGAGTGGGGTCGCCGAGATGGTCGGCACCGGGCTCGGCCTTTCCACGGAAGCGCTGCAAGCCGCGCTCGGGCTCGCCACGCATCCGGCCAATGCGGCCGAAGCGCTGCGCGAGGGAACCGGCATCGCGGCCGAGCTCGCCTATCTCCTGTTGATGCCGAATGACAGCCCGACGCGGTTCAAGGGAAAGCTGTCGGGAGACAAGCGTGTGGCCTGGACCGATCCGATTCCTCTGCCCGAGGTCAAGGCGGTCAGTAGCGCTCTTGGCTGCTCGGTGAACGACATGCTTCTTACCGCCGTCGCCGGCGCGCTCAATGGTTATCTGCGCGACCATGGCGATGCTACCGAAGGCGTCGAGGTGCGTGCCCTCGTGCCGATCGATCTGCGCAAACCGGGAAGCGAGCCTGAGCTGGGCAACCGCTTCGGCGTGCTGGCGCTCGAGCTGCCGGTCGGCTTAGGTTCTCCGTTGGCCCGACTGCACGAGGTGCATCGGCGGATGGAGGTGCTCAAGCAGTCCAAGGAGCCGGTGGTGACGCTCGGACTGCTCGCGGCGCTCGGCAATGCGCCGCAGGCCGTGCAGGACAAGATCTTCGACCTGCTGCTGAGCCGCGCCAGCGCGGTGATGACCAATGTGCCGGGCCCGCAACAGTCGCTCTATCTCGCCGGCTCCGAGCTCAAGCAGATCATGTTTTGGGTTCCGCGCCCGCACGACATCGGCATGGGCGTGTCGATCCTCTCGTTCAACGGCCAGGTTCAGTTCGGACTGATCACCGACGCGGCTCTGGTGCCCGATCCGCAATCCATCGTCGCTCGATTCAAGCCGGAATTCGAGCAACTGCTCTATTTCGTGCTGTTGGGGCCGTGGGAGCCTGCGAAGGCAGAGTCGACCGCGCCAGCTGAGCACAAGATGGCAGGTGCCCGCCGGACGAAGCGAGCGAGACAGCGCACGGGCGCAAAGCCGGCGTCGAGGCGAGGCCGCGTCGCGCGTTAGGCGCAAGTGCCTTACCGGCGGCTCTTCTGCAGCGCCGAACGGGTTAAGCAGTGAAAGCAGTGGCAGAATTGTTAGACGCGCCTAACTCAAAACAACAGGTGGTGACGGTGGCGACATCCTGCCGTCTCTCGATCCAACCAGGGCCAACGCGTCCGCTCAACCTCTCAATTCGGCTTTAGCCAGCTCGACATCCAATCGCTCCATGGCGTCGACCGCCGGGCAGGCGGCTGCTTCCTCATAGAGTGCGGTCGCCTGCGGCAGTTTCGTTTTGCCGAACATCATGACCAGGCCGTTGGCGTATTCTATTCGCGCGATCGCCGAGTGCGGATTGAGCTTGAGCGCGGTTTTGAAGTGCTTGACGCCGGCGTCGGTGCTGGCCCCGTAGGTCAAGCCGCCGATGAGGGCACCGATCTTGTTGATCACTTCAGCGTGGTAGGTACCGAGCGCGATGTGGGCGTCGGCATGATGACGTTCCAGCGCGACGGCCTGCTGCAGGCTCGACTTGATCTTGCCGCCGAGACCTTCCGCCAACGCCTGGGTCACCGAGAGTCCCTGGGCATAACGGCCGAGCGCCTGGGCGTGGAGATACCAGGCATTGGGAAGGCTCTCGGCACAGCCGAGGAGTTTCTCGGCGCGGCGCGCCGCTTCGAGAAACAGCGCACGCTTGGCCTTGGAACCGGTTTCCAGATAGGTGGCGTAGATGTTCGCCGCCTTGTTGGCAACATTGTAGCCGACGAGGCCGAGACCCAGACCAAGCGCCACGGCTTGGCCGAAGTCGCCGCGGTGATACGTGCGCCAGGCGTCGGCCAGCGTCTCGGCCGCCTTGTCCCAGGAGATCGATGGTTTCAACTGTGGATGAACCGCGGCGAGCTTCCGCAGCGACGCCGGATCCGGGAAGGGTTCGCAGTCGCCGCGATGCAGCCGAGCCCACGACTTCACGAGCTTGGCGCCGGAATACTCATAGGCGGCGTTGGCGTGGGGGAAAGCTTTCCACCGCGTCTTTGACATCTGGGCTCCGGACTTCTTGATGGGGCGAAAATGCTTCAGCCGGAAGCGCGCTCCGTGCGTACCCGTAACAATGCTTCCAGCCGATCGAGGGTGTGGTCGAGTTGGCCCGCGGAGCCGGCCCGGCGCACGGCGCGGTGGCGCCCGATGGTGCCGTCGGAGCGCGACAGCGTACGGACCTCGTCGGCGAGCGCAGCCTTGTCGATCGTTACGCCGTGGCGGGCGAGAATAGGCCGCAGCTCCGTGTATCGGCGACGCAGTTCGGCGCGTGTCCGCTGATAGGCGTGCTCGGAGAGGCGCCTGCGCTCCGAGTAGTTGAACACATTGGCAAAGAACATCTCGGCATCGTCGCGTCTCGGCTCGAACAGCACCACGTCGGCGTCGGGAAAATCGTGGCTATAGCGGCCCATGCCGGTCCGCATACGGGAATAGATGATCGCACGGAACGTCTGCGACAGCACCGTCGGGAGCCCCCCTTCCACCAGGGAGATGCGTCGGCCGTGCGTATGCCGGACCGCCGCATCGGCATTGAACGGCACCAGCGGATTGATGCACAGCAGGAGCTTCGCGCCTTCCCGCAAGGCGACCGAGGCGTGTAGCGTCTTGACCAGCGCACCGTCGACGTAATGGCGTCCACCGATCTCGACGGGAGGAAACAGGCCTGGCAGGGCGGCACTCGCCACCACGGCCCGCGCAATCGGGACATCGTCCCAGCCGGGCGCGCCGAACGGCACCGCCTCCGCGGAATCAAGATCAGTCGCCACCAGGAACAGCTTGCGGCGCAACTTGCGGAAGTCGTTGGTGCGGCCACGCGTCGAGAACAGGTTGGTGAGATATTCGTCGATTCTCGAATTATCGAAGATCCCCGTCGGCAAAGCATGCGCGAGCTGCCGATACGATTCGACAAAGCCGCGCGACCGCGGGAACGTCAGGTAATCCTGGGCAGACGATTTGAGCAGGTGCGGCAGCAAGGCCAGCCGTCGCGCAATTTCTTTCAGCGCCGGACGCATCAGCACCTCAGGCTCGAACGGATCGTCGGCGGCCTCGCTCTCGATGAACATTTGGTACATCGCCCGCGGCGTCAAGCCGTTGGCGAGCCCGGCGGCGATAAAGCTGCCGGAACTGACGCCCACGTAGACCCCGCAGTCGGTGACATCAAAGCCGCGCAAGACCTCGTCAAGCGCCACAAGCGTGCCAATCTCGTAGATTGCGCCCAAAGGGCCGCCGCCAGCCAAGGCGACGCCTCTTGCGCGATGCCTCACGCTGCTCTCTCGAGCAGGAGTGTCTTTCCGGGCTCGCTTCACGTGCTTCGCCGCGATAGCCGCCGTTCGTTAACGCACTACGCCCGTGGGCGTTTCTCGTGGCCCATCTTGGTGGAGAGCTTGTGGGTGACCGATGTCAACTCCGTGACGCGCCGGGAAAGGTGGTCAAGATCCTTCTTTGTGGGCATGTTGAGGCTGTGCAACGCATCGGCAACGCGTTGTTCAAACACGTGCCCGAGCTTGTCCCACGCCCCGGTCGCATTGCCGCGCAACGCTGCGACCGTGTCGCCGGCGGCCTTATTGGTCCGCTTCTGAGCCGCCTCGCCTTCCTTTACCAAGGTGTTGAACAACTGGGTGCCTTCCTTCTGCGCCTTGGAAAAGGCGCCAAGTCCCGCGAGCCAGATCTGTGTTGCCGAGTCACGGATCATTGTCGCCCACTGCTCGCCCGCCGCGGCCGCTACTTTCTTCACTTTCTTCGCCATCTCTCGCTCCTTCAATCGGTCGGGCCCGTGCCCGCTCCTGGTCGAGATCATGACCGCATTTTGCAACTTGGCTTTGAGGAATATCAAAGCCGCAGCGCTTGCGCAGGTAGAGCCTGCAGCGGTCTCGCGTGCGGGCAAGTGGCAAGTTTGCATGCATGAGCAGCCGGCACCAGCCCGGCTCAGGACCCAGGACATGATTTATTTCGTGACCGGTGCCAGTGGCTTTATCGGCAAGCGGCTCGTCCGCACGTTGTTATCGCATCCCGGGTCCACCGTGTATTTCCTGCTGCGCGATCCCTCGGCTGAGCGGGTTTCGAAGCTGCGGGGTTATTGGGAGGCCGGCGGAAACAGCACCATCCCGGTTGCCGGGGACCTGACCAAGGCGGGACTGGGCGTGACCGCCGATGATTTTGCGGTGCTGAAGAACAGGGTCGACCACGTCTTCCACTTGGGCGCGGTCTATGCGCTCGATGCCGATCCCGAGACCGAGATGACGACCAACGTTGACGGCACGCGCAACGCGGTGCGCTTTGCCGAGGCGATTGGCGCCAAACGCTTCCACCACATGAGCTCCATCGCGGCGGCCGGCCTTTATCCGGGAGTGTTCCGCGAGGATATGTTCGAGGAGGCGGAGAATCTGGAGCATCCCTATTTCGCCAGCAAATTTCAGGCTGAGAAGGTAATCCGCGGCGAATGCCGGCTGCCGTGGCGCATCTATCGGCCGGGCATCGTCGTCGGCGATTCCAAGACCGGCGAAATGGACAAGGTCGATGGTCCCTACTATTTCTTCAAGCTGATTCAGAAACTGCGCAGATTGCTGCCGCCTTGGCTGCCTAGCGTCGGAATCGAGGGCGGACGCATCAATCTGGTTCCGGTCGACTTCGTCGTTTCCGCACTCGATTACCTCGCCCACCTCGATGGACAGGACGGGCGCTGCTTTCACCTGACGGATCCGGATCCGCACCGCGTCGGCGATATCCTTGCGATGTTCGGCCGGGCCGCGCACGCGCCCGACATGGTCATTCGCATCAACGCGGCGCTGCTCGGCCTCATCCCGCGTGGCGTCCTCGACAGCTTGACAGCGCTGACGCCGGCCCGCCGCATCGGCGAAGCCGTCATGAAGGACCTCGGACTTCCCGACGGCATACTCCAATTCGTGAACTACCCGACGCGGTTCGACGGTCGCGAAGCGCAGCGGCTGCTGGAGCCGGCCGGCATCCGTGTGCCGCGGCTCGAGGACTATGCTTGGCGGCTATGGGATTACTGGGAACGTCACCTTGATCCGGACCTCCACGTCGACCGCTCGCTGCGCGGCCGCATCGCCAACCGTGTCGTGCTGATCACCGGCGGCTCCTCAGGGATTGGCAAGGCCACCGCCTTCAAGGTCGCCGCCGCAGGTGCCGTTACCATTATCGCCGCCCGCGATGCGGAGAAGCTGGCAATGACCCGGCGGGAGGCGGCCGCGCGCGGATTGTCGCTCGTTACCTATGCGGCGGATATCGCCGATCCGACCCAGTGTGACGCGCTCATCAAGACGATCATCGCCGAGCACGGGGGCGTCGACATTCTGGTCAACAATGCCGGCCGCTCAATTCGACGCGGGATAGAACATTCGTACGATCGGCTGCATGATTTCGAACGAACAATGCGCATCAACTATTTTGGATGCGTACAGTTGACGATGGGCTTGCTGCCCGAAATGGTGAAGAAGCAGCATGGCCACGTCAT
Organism: Pseudolabrys sp.; assembly: GCA_036391175.1. Lineage (GTDB taxonomy): Bacteria > Pseudomonadota > Alphaproteobacteria > Rhizobiales > Xanthobacteraceae > Pseudolabrys. The sequence goes on along the minus strand of DASWAK010000037.1, from coordinate 3,087 downwards.
CAACATTTCATCGATTGGCGTTCTCGCTGGCGCGCCGCGATTCTCAGCCTATGTGGCATCGAAGGCCGCGTTGGAAGCGTGGACGCAGTGCGCCGCCGGTGAGTTCCTCGACCGTGGCGTCGATTTCACCATCGTCAACTTTGGGCTGGTGCGCACCCCGATGATCGCGCCGACCAAATTCTACGACCACGTCCCCGCTATGACGCCGGAGGAGGCAGCCGAATTCATCGCCGATGCGATTATCCGGCGGCCAGTACGCGTCACCACGCGCCTAGGTATCTTCAGCCAGATCGTGCAGGCGCTGACGCCGCGGCTCGGGCAGACCATCCTAAACACCACTTTCCGCATGTTTCCGGATTCGACAGCAGCCGCAGGCGAAAAGATCGGCAGCGAAGTGCCGACGGCCGACCAGATCGCGTTCACGCAGATGTTGCGTGGCCTGCACTATTGACGCTGTCCGGCCTTCTCCAGCTCGGCCTGCAGGCGTTGCAGCACCGCAGGCGAGAATAGCATGGACAAATGGCCGAGGGTCGCGAACGCCGTATCGCGCGCGTTGGCTAATCGACTGCTGTCCTGCGGCACCATGAACTCGTCGATGGCGCCCCAGATGCTCACCACCGGCACGGCGAAAGATTCCTGGTCGCCCAGTTGCCGGATCCAATCATTGTCGGGCTCCATCTGGCGCGCATTGCGTCCCGGGATCAGACAGGCGAAAAGGGTGCCGTGGTGTGGCGATGCCAGCGTGATTAGCGTGGTCACGCGCCCGCAACCATGCCGCCGCAGATAGGCACGCGACGCCAGCCCACCCATGCTGTGCGCGACCAGCGCCACGCGGTCGACGCCGGTCTCCGCGAGCAACGCCTCGATGCGGGCGTGCAACTGCCCGGCGAAGCAATCGATGTCTGCGAGCGGCGGTTCTAAATTGATCGTGGTCACGGCAAAACCTCCGGCGCGCAGGCGGCGCCGCAGCCACCACCATTGACCCCGATTGCAGGCGTAACCGTGTACCAGCAGCACCGCAGGTCGCCGGTCATGAACGCGCCCCACAGTGTCACTGCCCATCCACATGCGCTCGAACGGCTGAATCAGCACAAACACCGCCAGAAAGGCGAGCCATTCGTTGACCATGCCGCGCAAGACGCGCAACGAACCGCTCCTCGGAACTGCGGTCACCCGCCGACGGTAGTGAAGGGCAATTGGATACGTGATGATGATGGGGGCGGAATTCACGGCAAAGAAAGCGGCAATAGCAAGGGCCGCGGCCGTGCTTGAACTCCAACCCATCGCCTGCACAAGCAGCGCCCACGCGACGAGCAGAACCGCCGCCTCCATGCCCAAGCAAAGGCGCAGCCACCGCGCCACCATGTTTGCTCCCCCGCGGCCGCATCGCGCGCCATGATGAAGTTAATGTGATCGGACGTGGCGGCGCCTGACATAGATCAATGACGCAGCGGGCAGATTATGAAAATTTTACAAGCAATAAGGTGGAGCGGCGGGCGATGGAGCTGATTTGGCTCAGGAGCTACCCACCGGGCATGCCTGCCACGGTCGATGTCGGCGCGTATCGCTCGATTGGTGAACTGTTCGACGCCAGCGTGGCTGCGTACGGGGCGCACGTTGCCTACGTGAACATGGGGAAGGCGATCACCTATCGTGAGCTCGATCGGCTAACCCAGTGTTTCGCGGGCTACCTGCAAGGGACGTTGAAACTTCCGCAGGGTAGCCGCGTCGCGCTGATGATGCCCAACATCCTGCAGTACCCGGTTGCGCTGTTTGGCGCGCTGCGCGCCGGCTACACCGTGGTGAACTGTAATCCGCTCTATACCCCCCGCGAGCTGGAACATCAGTTGAACGATGCCGGCGCCGAGGCGATAGTCATCCTAGCGAACTTCGCCTCAACCCTCGCGCAGGTCGTCGCCAAGACCGCGGTCAAGCACGTCATCGTCACGCAACTCGGCGACCTGCTCGGCTTCCCTAAGCGGACGGCGGTCAACTTCGTCGTCCGGTTCATCAAGCGAATGGTGCCGGCGTGGCATATTCCCGGTGCCGTGTCGTTCCGATCAGCGCTGAGGCAGACCACCAGTGGCGAATGGAGGCCGGCCGATGTACGGCCGGACGACATCGCCTTCCTGCAATATACCGGCGGCACCACCGGCGTTCCCAAGGGCGCCATGCTCAGCCACGCCAACATGGTCGCCAACCTGCAGCAGGCGCACGCGTGGCTCAAATCGTTCCTGGAGGAGGGCCGCGAGACTGTCGTCACGCCGCTACCGCTGTATCATGTTTTTGCGCTGACTGCGAATTGCCTGGTGTTCCTCAAGATCGGCGCCACCAACGTCCTCATCACCAATCCGCGCGACATTCCCCAGTTTGTGAAAGAGCTGGCGCGCCAGCCCTTCACCGTTATTACAGGCGTCAACACGCTGTACAACGCCCTGCTCAACGACCCTGACTTCGCCAAGCTGGATTTCTCGCGGCTGAAACTTTGTCTCGGCGGAGGCGCGGCCATCCGCGAGTCGGTGGCGCAACGGTGGAAGCAGGTCACCGGGAGACCCCTGATCGAAGCCTACGGCCTGACGGAAACCTCGCCGGCCGTTACGGTCAATCCACTGAATCTGCCCGAGTACAACGGATCCATCGGCCTTCCCCTGCCATCGACCGAGATCGCGATCCGCGACGACCAGGGGCACGACCTTCCGGTGGGCGAAGCCGGTGAGCTCTGCGTGCGTGGCCCCCAGGTGATGAAGGGCTATTGGCGGCGTCCCGACGAGACCGCCAAGGTGATGATGGCGGACGGATTTTTGCGCACCGGCGACATGGCGGTGGTAGACGAGGCCGGATACGTGCGCATCATCGATCGCAAAAAGGACCTGATCTCGGTTTCGGGCTTCAAGGTGTCTCCCAACGAGCTGGAGGATGTGGCGGCTTTGCACCCGGGCGTGTCCGAGGCCGGCGCAGTCGGCGTGCCCGACGCGCGGACGGGGGAGGCCGTGAAGCTCGTCGTGGTGAGAAAGGATCCCACTCTCACCAGTGACGATTTGCTGGCGTTCTGCCGCAAGAACCTGACCGGCTACAAGGTGCCCCGAT